>CAZIKS010000266.1:0-4332 GCA_964539795.1 uncultured Pirellulales bacterium | reverse complement strand
AAACTACTAAAGTTGGAGAGTGATAATGGTAGAGGATATACTTAGCTTAATTCGAGAAAATGTCATCCAGGGGAGAGTAACTCAGGACGACGAGGGCCTAGACGAAGGGATGGTAGGCCAACCGGCGGTCAGCGAGCTTACTACGGAAGCCATCGCCCAGGGCGTGAATGTGGAGGACATAATCAATCACGGGCTCACTGAAGGCATGGGAATCGTGGGACAGAAATTTGAAACCAAGGAATACTTCATTCCCGATATGCTGGCCTCGGCTGAAGCGGTGGGAGTCGCTATGGAGATACTGGAGCCCCATCTCGCCCAGAGCGGTATCAAGGCAAAGGGAAAGATAATTGTGGCCACGGCAAAAGGGGACCTCCACGATATTGGTAAGAACATAGTATCGATATTACTTCGAGGGGCAGGCTACACAGTCAAGGACTTAGGAAATGATGTTGACCCTCAAACCATCGTGGACGCAGTGAGAGAGGAGAAACCCCAGTTCCTAGGGCTATCGGCACTGCTCACCAGTACCATGATAAACATGAAAGCCACCATCGAGGCACTCACCGAGGATGGGCTCAGGGACAAGGTGAAGGTCATCATTGGCGGGGCACCGGTCTCAGAGGAGTTTGCCGGTAGCATCGGTGCCGATGGCTACGGTGCTGATGGCTTTCAGGCAGTAGCGTTAGTAGAATCTCTAGGCTCAGACAATGATGATTAGGAGGGCTCATGACTGAGATAGATGCTTACAATGAAGCACTGAAAAGTGGTCAGTACCAAAAACCCGGCGGGCTTCTGGGTAAATATGATAACGTACGCCGTTTCTGGGAGGATGAGCAGCTTGGACTCTACCTCAGGCCATATCTGGAACGGCTGGCAGCCCAGAAGAAGAAGCGTGCTAAGAGGCTCCGCGTACTTGACCTAGGATGCGGCAGCGGTGATGGCTTCGAGTTTCTTACCAGCATTAACACCAACAAGTCCTTGATTTCAGAATGCAACACAAAAGTCATAGAACCTGATGCGCTTGAGTCCTACAAAGGAGTTGATATTAATGAGGGATTATTGAAGCAAGCCCAGGCTACCTACGGCAGCAGACAAAATATGGATTTTGTTCATTTGGACTTTAACGATTTTGATTTTGGTGCTGAAAAGCCTTATGACCTGTATCTGGCTAACTACGGTACGCTATCCCACAACACCGATGAGCAGACTATAGAAATGTTGAGCAACATTGTCTCTCATGGTAAAAATGGTGCCCTCATCATCATTGACTGGCTGGGGCGCTTCTCATATGAATGGCAGACGTTATGGACAACTGATTTTAAAAGTAACCAATGGATGGACTATGTCATCTCCTATATAAATCCAGGTAACGGGGCAAAGCAACCCAAACTTACAAGTTTCTCACTGAGAATTATGGGACGCAAAGAGGTTTTTCATATTTATCACCAAGCCAAAGGGAAGACTGGAGGTAACATTGCATTGCACAAGCTGGCTGACCGTTCCTCGTTTGTCGGTCGTCACATAGACACGGCGCAGTATAACCCCCACTGTCAACCCCTGCGCCGGTTGGTAAACTCGCTTTTTGAGCCCAACGTAGGCACCAATCTAGATGAGCTATTGGTTCGTTATGTCCCTAGAGAAGGCTTCGATGAAGTAAATGCCTACTACCAGAAACTTACCGATTGGTGGAATTACCTTATAATCTATACCAAGGCGCTACTGGAGCAAAGTGCTCCCCCGGAGATTCCTGCAGGAACACCCGTGGTTGTCAGGAAAGCGCTAAACACCATGAAGAAGGTAGTGAGAGTAGCGGTTGGAGCAAGAATAGGAACCCCTAGAGCTAGTCTAGTGGAACCCCAGTTGGGTTACTGCCTCAGGGAGCTTGAGATGGGTCTTCAAAAGGGACTTGGCTGTGGGCATGGGCTGGTGGCTGTCTTTAAGATCGAGAAGTAGTCTCTGGCTTACATTACATTGTTGATGAAGAGGGTTTTTATCAGATGAGCGGACTGGCTGTTGCCTGCGGTAACTCCAATCTGAATGAAGTGGAAGCTATCATGCACACCATCGCCTACCGAGGCCCCTATATCTCAGGGATACATGAAGGCGACCAAATCATCATGGCTCAGAACTATGTCCAGGCGGACGGCGCCGTTAGTGGCGATAGTACGAAGATACCTATTCGCAGTCCCAGCAACCCCAACCTCATGGTCTGCTATGACGGCCAGATGGGCAATTGGGCTGACCTGGCGCATGACTACAATATATCTGATGGTCCTTTCAGAGAAGAGCGCTTGCTGCTTGCCCTTTATGAAAAATATGGCAAGGAAATGCTCAAACACTTGACTGACGCCATCTTCACGCTGGTTATCTCCGACGGGAAAGATATCTTTGCGGCTCGTGATTTGCTCGGTATCAAACCCCTTTTCTATGGCTGGAAAGACAATACCTTGTACCTTGCCTCTGAGCTCAAAGGGATATTGCAGGTAACCAAAGAGGTTTATGAATTCCCCAATGGCTATTACATGGAGCGTAGCGGCCAGGTGACCAAATTCGCTGAACTGCCGGAAAGTCCACCGAAATTCTGGGACTCCAGCGTCGATTCAATGGCTGGTGACATCCGTGAGATTATCGAGCGAAGCTTCCACAATCGGATAGACTTTGCTGTACCCACTGGCGGCCTGCTCAGCGGGGGAATGGACAGCAGCGTCATCAACTACCTGGCCAGCAAGGCGTATAAGGAAAAATTTGGACAGAGTGCCAAGCTGAAGACCTTTGCCCTGGGGGTAGGGGAGAGCGAAGATATCCACTGCGCTCGCCCCATGGCTAGCCACATTGATTCTAAACACCACGAGCTCATCGTGGACCTCAAACAGCTATTAGATGCTTTGCCAGAGGTAATTTACTATCTGGAGTCCTTTGACCCTTCTCTGGTAAGGAGCTCTGTTTCCAACTACCTCATTTCACGCTATGCTAAAGAACAGGGCATCCAGATACTGCTCTCTGGTGAGGGAGGTGACGAGGTATTCTGTGGGTACAAATATCTCGGACACTGCTCAACCGAAGAGTTGTTTGACAAACAGATGGAATGCATTGGTTTTCTGCACAATAACGCCTCGTTGCGCCTGGATCGTATGAACATGTGCAACTCCATCCGCGTCGTGGCTCCTTTAATATCCGGGGAATTGCTGCGGTACTCCATGGCGATACCTCCTCAATATAAACAAAAGCCTGAGGGAAGCCAGAAAATCGAAAAGTGGATTTTCCGCAAAGCTTATGAAAGCCTGTTGCCCGAATCCGTAGTGTGGCGGAGCAAACAGGAATTCTCTCAGGGCTCCGGTTCTGCCAGCGTGCTGCCAACGTACTTTGAGGAACACATCCCAAACCATGAACTAGCCGAGGCACAAGCCAAGTACCCTATAATCCGCAGCAAGGAGGAGCTCTACTACTTCCGCCTTTTCACCAAGTATTTTGGCGACAAACGTGCCGTGGAAACGGTAGGGCAATGGCATTCCCTGTAAGCCGGCATACGTGTACCCTGTAAATACCTTTGAGACCATTTAGGTTAGGGAGGGTTTATGGCGGGGAGAAGGTCGAAAAAGAATTCCGCGGCAAGGCAAAATAGTGAGTTACGAACTTAACCCCCCATTTGCGATATTTTGTAATAGCGACAAGCATTCTACCGAGTGGTCTGATGATTTGGGTAAGTAGTTCGCTATGAATACGGAGTGGCTAACCATATCCACCATAGGACAACCGGCATGTATATCTGGGAGCAGGACTATCTTGTCTGGGGAGAGGATAAAGGCTGTTTCTGCCATGAAGTGAACTCCGCAGAATACGATAACATCAGTATCGGTTTTGGCCGCCTTTTGACTTAGCTCCAGGGAATCACCGACAAAGTCAGCTATGTCCTGAACCTCACCCAGTTGATAGTTATGGACAAGAATAATAGTATTCCTTCTTTTCTTAAGGTTTATGATTTTTTTCTTTTAGCTCGGCATCACTATTTTGCATCAGTCGCTACTGCCCAGCCATTAGTGTAGACATTCGTCCTTCTTCCTCGGACAAAACCGATGAGGGTTACCCCCTAAATCAGTAGCTAACCTCGCTCCCAAGTTAGTGGGAGCCGGTTTAGAAATAAGTATAGGAATATTCCTTTTGCTTACCTTGAGCAATACCTCCGAGGAGATTCCCCTGCTGGTAATTATTAATGTGGTCATCTGTCGGTATATCTTTCAGGATGCATTCCCCCAAAGATTTTATCAATGGCATTATGCCTGCCTATGTTCTCGGTATCCTTCTTATCTTCTTCGCTAACACGCTGTATGGGAA
>CAZIKS010000265.1:0-4398 GCA_964539795.1 uncultured Pirellulales bacterium | reverse complement strand
CACAAACCCCCCCCCATTTTTAGCCCAAAAACAAGCCTGCTATATTCTAACTTCAAGAGGATTTTACTTCCCCAAAACCTTATACCAGCCCCCCTTAGTCTGAGCATATTATTGTTGATAGAGCCGAACTGATGTGCTAAGATTAACCTGAAAAGCGTCATGGGCAGCCAAGCCCATATAGCTAAAATAGTGCATTATTTTATTAAAAAGAAAGGTTTTTATCATGCGCAGGTTAATTTTATTAGCAATAACAGTGGGTTTTCTTTCCTCTCCACCAGCAACCGCCGAACAGAATAAATCCAGACGGCTGAACGTAAAGCAGTATACCGACATGATGAAGGCCGGCTGGATTGGTCAGATGGTCGGAGTTGGCTGGGGCGGCCCAACCGAATTCAGATACAAAGGAACCATAATCCCTGAAGTAAACATGCCGGAATGGAAACCGGAATTGGTAAATCAGTTCAAACAGGACGATATTTATGTCGAAATGACGTTTTTGCGAACCCTCGAACTCTATGGTCTTGATGTCTCTATACGCCAGGCCGGCATTGATTTTGCCAATAGCGGCTATAACCTGTGGCACGCCAACAGGGCAGGGCGGGTCAACCTGCGAAAGGGAATTGCCCCGCCGGACTCGGGTCATCCCAAGTTCAATGCACATGCCGATGATATAGATTATCAAATTGAAGCCGATTTCGCAGGTCTTATCGCACCCGGACTGCCCAACACCGTCATCGAACTCGGCGAGAAGTTCGGGCGTCTAATGAATTACGGCGACGGGCTTTATGGAGGCCAGTTCGTCGGTGGTATGTATGCCGAGGCCTTTTTTGAAACTGACATCGAAAAGATTGTCCGCGCTGGCCTTGAATGCATCCCGCAGGGCAGCCAGTATTATGAATGTATCAGCGATGTTCTTATGTGGTACAGGCACAACCCCGATAACTGGCGAAAGACCTGGGGGCTTATAAATGAAAAATACCACCTGAATCCTCAGTATCGCCGATTTTCGTGCAGTCCCGAGAGGAGAGCTTTTAATATCGACGCCAAGATTAACGGGGCGTACATCGTAATGGGCCTGTTGTACGGCCAGGGCGACCCGGACAAAACGATTATCATTTCGACCCGCTGCGGACAGGATTCAGATTGCAATCCCTCGAATGCCGGCGGAATATTATTTACAACAATTGGCTTTTCCAAACTGCCCGAGAGATTCAAATCAGCCCTTGACCCGGACGGCAAATTCAGCCACACCCCCTACAATTTTCCGAAACTCATCGAGGTTTGTGAAAAACTGGTGCGACAGGCGGTCGTACAGGCTGGCGGAAAACTCGAGAAAAACGATAACGGTGAAGATGTCTTTGTTATTCCTGTTGCCAAACCCAGGCCGAGCAGGCTCGAACAATGTTGGCAGCCCAGCCTGATTGCCAACAGCCGTTTCACAAAACCGGAACTCGACGAGATTAAAATCAAGACCACGGAAAAGGACGATTACTAACAAAAACAGCTTACTATCAAAAACCTTAGCCGTATTCAGACGTTAGGCTTGGCTTTAAGCAGCATTGAAAAGACAAGGTATCCTTATTGTGAAACGAAGAGGATTTACTCTGATAGAACTTTTAGTTGTAATCGCTATTATTGCGCTGTTAATGGCAATATTGATACCCGCTCTGGCCAGAGCCAGGAAGCAGGCAAAGGCGCTTATCTGTCAGGCTAAGCTTAAACAATGGGGGCTTGTCTTTTATTTCTATATGGAGGACAACAGGGGTAATTTCACTGAATATCTCGACGGCATGTGGATGAATCCGTTTAAGCCTTACTACAATGACCAAAAGGATATGCTTTATTGCCCGATGGCCACAAGGGCCGAGACCGAAGGTGCAACAAATCCCTTTGCCGCCTGGGGCAATGGAAGCAGCGGCAGTTATGTGATAAATGAGTGGCTTTTTTATGTCGACCTGAATTCCGATCCGGGCGGAAGTCGTCCTGCAACATGGTACTGGAGGAATATACATGTTAAAGGCACGAATAACATACCGATAATAATGGACGGAGCTTTTCGAGGTGAAGGCCAGCCGTTCAGTTCGGATGAACCGCCGTTGGTTGAAAATATGCCCCGAAGCACTATGGGCGATGATGAGATGAGGATTTTCTGTATCAACCGCCACAATGGAGAAGTTAACGGGCTTTTTATGGACTGGTCTGCTCGACCCGTAGGGCTTAAGGGCTTGTGGAAACTGAAATGGCATCGTATGTACGACATAAATGATGACGAGCCCGTGTGGCCAAGGTGGATGATAAATATTGGATATTAACAATAAAGACCTTCTTAGTATGCAATAAATCCCAGGCTCGGTTTTTCCCCTTAATAGCTGTCCCTGTATTGGATTACTGATTCAGGGCTGATATTATGGCGATTGTATTGAAAAATGAATGGATAAATATAGGCCGAAACAGTGAGCCGCTCTTTTCATAAGAGTATCCCATACATATTGCGAGCACAAATAGAGCGGGCCAATGTTCGATATTTAAATGTACGCTTGCGAATAAGCCCGAACTCATTAAAATCGACAGCCAGGGCCTCCTCGTAACTGAACGAAACAATGTTTGAAAAAGCCCGCGAAAGAGCATTTCTTCAAACACAGGCACTACAACTACAGCAGTAAAAACAATCGACATTCTAACCGATATCTGCGGATGTAATGCTATTGATTCGAGTTCTTCGTGCTGCTGCATTTGAAAATCCTGACCCCAGATAAGTTCTCCCAGGTATATTGTCGTCACCAGTGCAAACATAACAATCGGCCAAACAGTGAGCAGGTTTACCACTGCAGAAAAAAAATCTTTGTGGATTTTTTTTAAATTTAACCCAAATCCTTTTAGTCGCCGGGCGAAACTGAAGTGAACCTGAACGATAATCAGCACCATTGTCGTTATCGAACTGGCACACAGAGATATATTGACAAGCAGAACCTCCTGCCAATCTTCTAAATCGGGCTGAAGTTTTTTTGTGATTGATAACATCAGCCCAAGAAGCCCAAACCAGATAAAAAGCGGGATAAACGGCAAATAAAGAGGCATATTATTTCGTCGCGTGACCGAATCGACCAGGGCACTTCTGCCGAAAGATGTTTTTAACAGCCAGCGGCCGAACAATAATATCCCAGCTATGCAGAAAATGTCTACGGCTGTTATAGTGTCACCGAGTTTTTCGAAAAGTTCCGGGTCATTCATTAAAATATCTTTTTATAACCTTGAAATAAAAACACTCTTGTATTACATTGGTTGTGTCTTTTCAAGGAAAAACAGATTATGGACATATTCAAAATTCAGGGACCTGTCAGGCTTTCAGGAAGTGTTGACATAAACGGTTCAAAGAATGCTTCTTTGCCGATAATGGCTGCTGCGATTTTAGCACCTGGTATATCCGTTCTGAAAAGCGTGCCTCTTCTTTCTGATATTTCTGTCTGCGCAGAATTGCTTGGACGGTTAGGTTGTCAGGTTACCAGAAAATCAAACGGTGATTTATGCATAGACTCGACGGTAGTTGATAATCCTGTAGGTGAGTATGACATTGTCCGCAGGATGCGGGCTGGCATTTGTATATTGGGCCCGTTACTTGCCCGTTGCGGAAAAGCCGAAGTTTCGATGCCTGGGGGATGTGCCATTGGTGATAGGCCCGTCAATATTCATCTTAGGGGGCTCAGAGAGTTTGGTGCACAAATACATCTTGCAAATGGTTATATCGTTGCCGAGGCTCCAAAAGGTCTCAGGGGCAAAGATATTTTTCTCGGCGGACCATTTGGCTCAACCGTCCTCGGAACGGCAAATATCCTTATGGCTGCAGTGACGGCAAAGGGCAAAACCGTTATCGAGTCGGCTGCATGTGAGCCGGAAATAGCTGACCTGGCAAACTGCCTTAATAAAATGGGCGCAAAGATAACGGGCATTGGTTCGCCTCGATTGACTATCGAAGGTGTAGGAAAGCTAAAACCTGTCGTGTATCAGGTAATTCCGGACAGAATCGAAGCGGGAACATTTATGGCTGCTGCTGCCATAACCGCAGGTGAATTGACGCTGCGGAACTGTCGCCTCAATGATATGATGGCTGTAGTTGACAGGCTAAGGAATATCGGCGTAACGGTTGAGCCGGCAGGCGATGGTTGTGTCGTTGCATGTACCGGCCCAATTAAACCAAGCGACATCACAACCCAGCCCTACCCGGGTTTCCCAACTGATTTACAGGCTCAGTTTATGGCGCTTTTGTCTCTTGGTAACGGTAACAGCATCATAATCGAAAAAATCTTTCCCGACAGGTTTATGCACGTTGCCGAATTAAATCGAATGGCAGCCAATTTGCGCAAGGAAGGACCGACCGTCATTATAGCCGGCGTAAAAAAA
>CAZIKS010000264.1:0-4410 GCA_964539795.1 uncultured Pirellulales bacterium | reverse complement strand
TTTACCATAGGATTAGGTATTTCTGATATAATCGAGTGGGATTAAAAATAAGGAGTCAAAGATAATGCAATACAAAGACATTTCTATAGTAAGAAAAACTACAAAAATTTTAGAATTGCATTTTACTAAAATCGGGCAAAATGAAGATATTACAGGTTGGACTGTATATTTTTGTTGTAAATCCAATGTAAAAGATATAGATGCTAATGCTAAAATTTCTAAAACTGTTACTTCTCATAGTGCACCTACAGATGGAAAAACTTTGATAACTTTAGAACCTTCTGATACTGATATTACAGCAGGGAATTATTATTATGAAGTATCTTTTAAAGATGATGATGACCAAGAAGGGGTTTTATTTTCAGGAAAATTAAGAATTTCAGAGCCAATTCTAAAAACAAGAAGTTAGTAGGAATTTTATAATGCCAATAAATACAGAATTATTAGTAAACTTAGTAGAAAAAGAATTAGTAACTGTAGAGTTAGCAGTTATAGATGTATTGGATTACCACAGAAGCTATACAGAATCTAATGTAAAGCAAGAAGTTCCAACTCATATAAGTGGTTATCAATTTCAGACGTCGACTGCTTATGCTTCAAATAGTTTAAAGATATATATAAATGGCATCAAAGAGAAAATTAGTCAAGTTCAAGAAGATTCAAATACTTTATTTACTCTTTTAGACCCAATTGACCTAATACTTGATTATGTAGAAGTAGAATATACTGAATCTACAATATAAAATATAAGGAATAAGTATGACACAGATACAAATTGCTAGAGAAATATTTTTGAAAAGTTTAGATACTATGAAAAAAATCTTAGACCTCGCTTCTTTTGGATTCGATTGTAGAACTAAGCAATTCAAATATTTTCGTTCTCAAGTAATGGAAGTAACATATACTAATCTTAAAAAACTTTTTGAAAATTTAGAAGACAATAAAACTATAGAAAAATGCTCATGTAAGGCAAGATTACGACAGGGATATAAACAATGTCCCGATTGTGGTGGTAGTGGTTTTAGAAATAAAATTTAAAAATCTCAATGTGCACATTGAAAATGACAAATTGAGTAATTTGTGTGTGGAAGAAGGTTAAATCTTCCAACGACTCGAAAGAGTCTGAAAAATGAAATGAACCTTGTAATTTGAAAATAAATTTCAAGGAGGAATTAAAATTATGGCGAATAGAAATACGAGAATTCGTGGCGTTCAAGTTTTATACAATACTATTGATGAAAATCATTTAACGACTTCAGTCGCTGGTGATGGTTTAGCTGGCGGTAATGGTTCTGCTTTATCTTTAGATTTGAATGAGTTGACTGGTGCAGTAGTAGATGTTGCTAATGATAGTATAGCTATTGTAGATGCTAATGATGGAAATGCTTCTAGAAAAGAAACTGTTGCTGATGTTATTACTGCTGTAGCTGGTGTAGGTCTTTCTGCTACTGCTGGTGTATTAGCAGTTGATTTGAATGAAGTTGGAGAAGTTGCAGTTGATGTAAGTGCAGATTCTTTTGCTCTCACTGATAATTCTGATTCAGATGCTACTAAAAGAGATACCATTGCTGACCTAATGACTGCTGTTGCTGGAACAGGCTTAACAGCTACTGATGGCGTTCTTTCAGTAGATGAACATGCTTCTGGTATAATTACAGAAGATGATATAGTTAGAAATGAAGTTGTTGAACCTGATACTGGTTCGGATACTGATTATACTTTAGCTAATACGCCTGTTGCTGGAACTGTGAATATATACCTTAATGGGTTATTGCAACAGCCTGGCACTGGTGAAGATTATACTATTGATGGAGCTAGCATTGTTTTCGCTACTGCGGTAGATGCTTCTGATTTGGTATTAGCTGATTACATTATAACGTAATCTAACAACCTAAAAAACACACAAATTACAACTTTAACAAAAGGATTTATAATGAGAGCTAAGGGAAAAAATTACGAAAGAAGGAATAAAGAACAAAAATCTAAAATTGAAAAAACAATTAAACGTATGAAAAATATTCGTATTAAGGACAATGTTAGATTAAGAAAAAGTATTGAAGACAAATTAGAATGGGCTAAGGAACAAAAAAAATTAGGTCTAAAAGCAATTGAAGATTTTAAAAATAGAATAAGAATCAATACTCAAGAACTTTTTAAGTTAGAAGGAATAATTTTGGTATTATCTCAACTTCTTTCGGAAACTACAACAAAGGAAAAATAAATGCTTACAGCACAAGTAGATTTCAAATGTAATCTCTGTGGATGTGAAAGTTTTTTTGTCATGCCAGTTGGAAAATTAACAAAGTCTGGAGATACCGTAACTACCCTTGCTGAATATCTGATTAAATGTAAAGAATGTTTAAAAGCATATATCTTAGATTTTGAGATAAAGGCGTGCTAAAGAGGAACTAAAAGATGATAAAAAGAATAAAAAATTTAAAAGAAATAGAAAAAAGAAATAAAATAGAGAATTATCAATCTCTTTTGGAAAAACTAATTATATTATTGATTAGTAAAGGTATTCTATCAAAAGAAGATTATGATAATTTAAGGAAATAATAATGGGAGATAGAAATACTTCTATAAAAAGAAGCCAATTAAAACCTATTCAATATGACGATTTGGACAATACCAATGAAGCAGTGGATAATTATGTTCCTTCCTATGACCAAGCTACTGGCAAATTTACTTGGGTATCAGTTCCAACAAGTGAAGAATGGAATCAAAATGGATTTGAAAATACTACAGATAGTGAATTAACTTGGACTGATTCTACTCCTGATAGAACATTATCTATCCAACCCACAGCAACAGGTGGTTCATTTAGTTATTGGATAGCAGGGGTTAAATATACTTCTACAGGAGATACCGTCCAAATAACTGATGTTGAAGGTGTGCATTATATTTATTATGATGGAGAAACTTTAACAGCAGAAGCAAATCCCTCTTTTATAAATCAAATTATTGCTATAGAACAAAAAGCTTTAGTCAGTATTGTTTATTGGAACGCTACAGATAAAGAAGGTATTTATATACAAGAAGAACGACATGGTAAAAGCATGTCTCCCCTTACTCATTCTTATTTACATTTTACTGAGGGATTAAGATATGTAAATGGTCTTGGATTGAATACTTTTTCTGTTGACCAAGATGCTTCCGATGATGAAGATGCTCAATTTGGAATAGATACTGGAAATGTAGCCGATGAGGACTTATTTTTTGCTATTTCTGCTATAACTTCTAATATTGGAGTTCCTATTTATTATATGACAGGAGCTACTCCCACTTGGAACAAATCTATTAATACTGGATACAGCGTAATAAAAACAGGAGTTACAGGAGAAGATAGACTTGCTTATAATCAATTTACAGGCGGTGCTTGGCAATTAACAGAAGTAGGCAATCTTCAATTTGTATTATGTCATATTTTTGCTACTACAGAAAAAGATAATCCAATGATTGCAATAGTGGGTCAGAATACTTATCTTAATGTAACTCAAGCCCGAACAGGAGCTAAAACAGAAATACAAGAACTTGTATTAAATGATATATTATTCCCTGAAATTAGACCAATAGCCACTGTAATTTTTCAGACTAGGGACAGTTATGAAAATACGATGAAAGCAAGGATTGTTTCTACTTCTGAAGGCGATGATTATATCGATTGGCGTAGTGAGATTATATCCAGAGTAAATATAAGCACAGATAATCATAATGCTTTAACAGGATTACAAGGTGGAACAACTGGAGAATATTATCATCTTACTTCTGCCGATTATACTGAACTTAGCCAATGGTTAGATAATGTTACTTTAGGTAACGATGGCAAATTAACTTTAGTAAGTGGTGTAGCAATTAACGAATTTTCTTCAGATGGAACTTTAGCAGGGGATTCCGATTTAGCAGTGCCTACAGAAAAAGCAGTTAAAACTTATGTTGATGGAGCTATAGCTGGTGGAAATTTATCTGATTTGTTAGACGTAGATTTCGATACTGGAACTCCCGAAGATAATAACGTATTAACTTATGATTCTGGTTCAGGCAAATGGAAAGCTGAAGCACCAGCAGGAGGAGCATCTCAATTATCAGATTTATCAGATGTAGGGGTTACTACTCCTACTGATAAAAACGTATTAGTGGCTGATGGAGACAGTTGGGAATCGAGAGCTTTAGTAGAAGCAGATATAAGTGATTTAGACCATTATGATTCTACAGATTTTAATACAGATTTTGCAGGAAAAGATTTGGATGATTTATCTGATGGTTCTACATATAAGAAATTAAAAGTCGATAATTTTACAATAAAAGAAAGTAATAATGAAATAAAAATTGCAGACCGTATAGAACAAAATATAGCCTTACTTGCTTTTTATAGGGCAATAGACCAATCAGAAAGTATTTATAATTTGG
>CAZIKS010000263.1:0-4443 GCA_964539795.1 uncultured Pirellulales bacterium | reverse complement strand
CATTGATTTCGTCGATACGCCAGTAGTAGGTCGTACTGTTGGCCATTGTTCCGGGTTCAAAAGTCGTCGCGGTTTGGTTGCCCTGGAACTCGCCAGCGTCAGGCGTTGAATCGGTGCCGAAGTACACATCGCTTGAGGTCGAACCGGACCCTGCCGTCCAGCTAAGGTCGGCGGTTATACTTACATCCGTGGCACTGTCACCCGGGTTTGGACTGGTAGCCTGACTCGGCGCGGTTGGACCCCAGTTGTGGCCGATAACCTCACTTCCTGTAATATAAGCGCCCATATTAATTGATTCGGTGGTATTCTGGTCATCGTCATAATCCTGCAGGTCCACTCCCGCATTTATACACGGAGAGCTGCCCTGCAGGTGGTAATCACCACCCCCGACCAATAATGGGTTATCGACGATAGAGTCCATGTCAAAGCCCGTGCCCGTTTGCCAGTCGTTTAAGGTGTAGTAATAAAGCGATGGGCTCTTTTCACGGAATGCTATCATAGCATTATTGTAAAAGCAGTTATAATTTGAATAGTCTATCAGAGTGGAGAATGGCATCGCATCGGGATACCCACTCCACCAGATGGCTCTGAAATTCGTTCCAACAAGAATATTGTTCCACAACTCGGTGTCTACGTTCGTGTTCTTGCTTGCCGTGAAAAATTTATCACAATCGACTGCCGTATTGTTGTAAATGACAAATCGATAGGCCATATGGTCAAGGAAAAAAGCGTTGTCACAATTGACGGCAATATTCTGGTAATAGGTATTGTCCTCCGTGGGGCGTGTTTCGTCAGTGGAAGCCATCCCTAAAAATCCCGCCGTTGCATTCAGGGCAAGGTTGTATCGCCAGATGTTATGGTCCATCTGTCCGCCTTTTTGGCCGAAAGCATTATAAATGATTCCGTTACTCGCATCTGCGGTGTTTCCCTGAAGTATATTATAATCGGAATTCCCGAAGACCATTATGCAGGCTGTGTTGTGAGCGTGGTTGCCGGAATCGGTCATATCATGGACGTAGTTATTTTCTATCGTACAGTAATCGGCGTCGTGCGTTGCTATCCCCCAGTTAAGACTGGGGTCGCTGTCACCGCATCTGCCGTAGATAAGCTCGCAGTTTCTTATCGTACAATGGTCGCAGCCGTCATAGCCTAAAACAATTCCACCTTCGATCTTAAAACCGTCGATAATAATATATTGGGCGCCCTCACCCAATCCCCATGCATAGGCATTTCTACTGCTTGGCAGACTTGCTGAACGCACTATAGCTGCATGTTGCGGAGTGGAAATGAAAGTTATGGGATTCGCCGCTGTTCCGTTGTTAACTACTTCGAATTTATCCTCGAAATTGGGTTCTATGGTATCGATGTACGTACCGGCTTTTACATATACCGTATCGCCGGCAACCACCGTTTGCGTGGCCTTGCGAAGAGTCTCCCACGGCAGGGCCTCCGTACCGGGATTTGCATCATCTGCAGCAGGATTACCCTGGTCCACATAATAAATCCCAGCAGGGGCCGTTTCTGTAGTAAAACTCCACACACTACCGGTGGTCGTACCCTCGGCGTTGATTTCGTCAATACGCCAGTAGTAGGTCGTATCGTTGGCCATTGTTCCGGGGTCGTAAGTAGTAGCCGTCTGGTTGCCCTGGAATGTGCCCGGGCTGGAAGTACCGAAGTACACATCGCTTGAGGTCGAACCGGAACCTGCCGACCAGCTTAAATCTGCATCAACACTTACGTCGGTAGCGCTATCAGCCGGGCTTGGATTACTCGCCTGTCCCGGCGGTGTCGGGCCCCAGTTATGACCGATTATCTCACTGCCGGTAATATAAGCCCCCATATTAATCGATTCGGTGGTATTCTGATCGTCATCGTAATCCTGCAGGTCAACTCCCGCATTTATACAGGGAGAACCGCCCTGCAGGTGATAATCACCGCCCCCGACCAATAATGGGTTACTGGTAATCGTATCCATATCATAGCCGGTCGCGCTCTGCCAGTCACCGAGAGTGTAGTAATGAAGTGAGGGCAATTTTTCACGGTAGGCAAATTCACTGAAGTCGTAAAAGCAGTTATAATTTGAAAAGGCTATCAGATGGGTGAAAGGATATATGCCTGGGTAGCCGGGCCATTCAATAACGATATCATTGTTTCCCTGCAGAATGTTGTTCCACAGTTCGATATCTGTAACAGAGTCATAGTAAGACGTGTAGAAACTGTCACAATCAACAGCCGTATTGTTGTAAATGTAAGAATGGTCAACCGCATAGCCTGCGTCAAAACCGGCGCCGCAGCCGATGGCGATATTCTGGTAATAATGGTTGTTGGACGAGTTGTATTCTCCGGAAGTGGAACCCATTGTGTGGTACCCTACGCTCGCATTGAGCGCAACGTTGTATCGCCAGGTATTGTTGTTGAGATAGCCGGCCTTGATACCGTAGGCGTTACGGACATTGAAGCCTGCATCCACCGTGTTTCCCTGGAATATATTATATTCGCAAACATCTTTTCCATCCGAGGTGTCGGGGTCTCCAAAAAGCATTATACCGGCTGTATTGCGGCTGGTGCTGCCCGAACTGGTTAAATCGTGAACGTAGCAGTTTTCAACGACGCAGTAATCCGCCCAGTACAACGTTATCCCCCAGTTCAGGGTGGGGTCGCTGGCGCACCAGCCGTAGATAAGTTCAAGGTTTCTTAAAGTACAATAAGTAGCACGGTCGTAGGCCGCGACAATACCGCCTTCAATCTTAAAGCCATCGACGATAACATACGAAGAGTTCGGGCCCAGTGACCACGCATAAGTGCCTCTGCTGCCGGGCAAACTCGGTGAACGCACCACGGCAGCTAATTGAGGCGAGGAAATGAAAGTAATCGGATTTCCCGCCGTTCCGTTGTTGACTACCCTAAATGAATTAGTGGGGTCGATATACGTTCCCGCTTTTACGTAAACCGTATCGCCCGCGACCAAAGTGTTACAGGCCTTCTTCAGCGTCTCCCACGGCAGGACCTCCGTACCGGGGTTTGCATCATCTGCAGCAGGGTCATTCTGGGCAACATAATAATCCGTCGCAATCGCCGGTGCCGCCGCCAAACCCGCCAGTACAACAAAAGCCATCAAAAAAAATGTTTTTCTCCAGGACATGATTTGCCTCCTTAAAAAGTGTTAATGATTTGAATTTCTCCATTCGCTCATCGTCTAATTCCGCTGCTAAACGAACATTTCGCTAATCTACAAAACGCACAAACTCATTGCTGCAACATAGTTACAGCGCATACTGCCATATATTGGAAGTTTCGAGGATACTCCTCCGAAATTTCGCGTATTTGTATTGTAAGCTATATACGCCCCCCCGGCTTTTGTCAAGTCTTTTTATTTTTTATATATTTTTTTTACTATGATTTTTCCAGCTGGAACCTTAACCACGCCCCCCAGCCTGCTATTCGCCGCATTCACAGGTGGCCCGTCAGCCGAGAGATTGGTTGCTCCAAAGCTGTTTGCTGGTTTTGGGCTTTTTTCTTTACTATCCCCATTTAATTGGCAATAATACCGGCCTATGAAGAAATCTTTAGCACATCTGCCCCAACTAAAGGCCGAAGAACTGGAACTTATCGCCTTCAAAATCCGCTCACTTTGCGACGATGTACATATGGTGGTTCTGTTCGGCTCCTACGCCCGCGGCGACTGGAAGGATGGCCCGCACTCTCAGGGCAGGGGTCGCCTCATTATCCATAAAAGAAGCGATTACGACATCCTCGTTCTTGTCGCTAATGAATATACCGCCCGCGATATCACCCTTTGGGACAAGGTCAAAGAGAAACTGGCCCAATGTAATCTAAGTACCCACGTTCGCATAATCGCCCGCGATATCGATTTCGTCAACTACAAACTAAGCCACGGCCAGTACTTCTTCACAGAAATCTGCGAACAGGGAATCATCCTGTACGACTCCGGCCGCTTCAAACTCCGGCAAAAGAAAAAACTCAACCCAGCCGAAGCAAAACAACACGCACAGGCCCATTTCGATGAAGCATTCACAAGCGCAAAAAGCTTTTATATCCAATATGAAAATGCCCTTAAAATCCCAGACTATAAGAACGCAGCTTTCCAACTCCACCAGGCCGCCGAGTTCGCATCCAAGACTGTTTTATTGGTCTTCGGCAGCGAATGTCCACAGGAGCATCATCTGGATATTTTAGGCGACTTGGCAGCCGACTACTGCCCGGAATTGGCAGGCCTAATCCCTCGCGAAAGCGATGAATCAAAGGAACTCTTTGAACTGCTCGACTACGCCTACATCGGCGCAAGATATGACATGCACTACAAGATAACAAAAGAGCAGTTGGAACAACTCGCCCCCTGCGTAAAAAAACTACACGAATTAACAGAGAAGATATGCGTAGCGAAAATCGAGAGTTTGGTTTAACCACTGATAAACTTGGCGC
>CAZIKS010000262.1:0-4457 GCA_964539795.1 uncultured Pirellulales bacterium | reverse complement strand
GTCCAGAATCTTACGCTCATCAGCATGCATCTCAAATATCCTCGTGATATTTTCACGTTTGTTGCGACTTGCATCTAAAACTCTTGTGCCGGATTTCAATACGCCTTGATAAATCCTTAGAAAATTTAAGTCGCCGTGTGTATCACTGGTAATCTTAAATACAAGGGCAACCAAACTGCCGTTTCGGTCACACTTAACCAATATCTTTTGTTGCTCATTGGTCGGTTTATGTCCGACTATATCGGGTTTATCCAGTGGAGAAGGCAGATACTCCACAACAGAATCAAGAAGTTTTTGAACACCGATATATTTCAGCGCAGAACCTACAAATACCGGATGAAGCTTATTAGCCAAAGTCGCCTTTCTAATCGCTCTGTTTATGGCTTCAATTTCGATTGATTTGTCGTGAACATAGCTGTCCATTAGTTCTTCATCATGCTCGGCTGCAAGCTCAATTAACCGGTGTCTGTACTCTTCTGCGGTTTTTTGCAAATAAGAGGGAATATCCGTCTCTTCAAAAGTCGCTCCAAGCTTTTCACTTTTGTAGAAAACCGCTCGCATCTTTATAAGGTCTATTATCCCGGCAAAAGATTCTTCAGCACCGATAGGCAGTTGCAATGTAACTGGTTCGGCGATGAGTTTATCGTGAATACTTTGAACCGACATCTCGAAATCTGCCCCAACCTTGTCCATCTTGTTTATAAAGCAAAGACAGGGCAGGCCGTATTTCTGTCCCTGTCTCCAGACGGTCTCGCTCTGGGCCTGCACACCTTCGGAACCGTCAAATACTGCTATCGCTCCGTCAAGAACACGAAGAGACCTTTCAACCTCAGCGGTAAAGTCAATATGGCCCGGGGTATCGATAAGATTGATTTCAAATCCTTTCCACGGACATTTAGTTGCCGCTGAAGTAATCGTAATTCCTCTTTTTTGCTCCTCTTCCATAAAGTCCATAACCGCCGTGCCATCATGAACTTCACCCATCTTGTAGGTCCTGCCCGTATAATAAAGCATACGCTCAGTTACAGTCGTCTTACCGGCATCTATATGCGCCATAATTCCTATATTACGTATTTTGCGCAACGTATTCGCCATCTCTCATATATCGTATATCACATCGTGTTATGAATAAAAAAACTGCCACGGTTATCTCCTAAATATTCCGTGGCAGTTAAAAGCGACTAACTATTACCAGGCAAAATGCGCAAACGCCTTATTTGCCTCTGCCATCCTGTGGATATTCTCACGAACGGTCATTGCACCCCCTCGCTCATTATAGGCATCCATCAGTTCGGCAGCTAAACGCTCGCTCATGGGCTTGCCTTTCTTGCTTCTGGCCGACTGCAGTATCCATCGGAAAGCAAGCGATTGCTGACGTTTTGAATTTACCTGCATCGGCACCTGATAACTCGCGCCGCCAACACGTTTGCTGCGAACTTCTATCAACGGTTTGGCATTATTTATCGCCTTCTCAAATACTTCAAGCGGTGAAGTATCCTTTATATTCTTGGATATAACAGCCATAGCATCGTAAAAAACCCGCTGGGCAACACTTTTCTTGCCGTCCGGCATCAAACAGTTGATGAACTTTGAAACCAGCTTGCTGTTGTATACAGGATCCGGTTTTAATTGCTGATTTGAAGCAGTAAATTTCTTCGCCATTATTTTTCCTCTATCATTTGATAGCTCATTGATGAACTACAAACTATTTCGCTTTTTTAGCTCCATACTTACTTCGACCCTGTTTGCGACTCTCAACACCGGCACAATCAAGGACTCCGCGAATAATATGGTAACGAACGCCCGGCAAATCTCTCACTCGACCGCCGCGGGCCAAAACTGTGCTGTGCTCCTGAAGGTTGTGGTCAATCCCGGGGATATAAGCCGTAACCTCCTTGCCATTGGTCAGTCTGACACGGGCGATTTTCCGAAGAGCCGAGTTCGGCTTCTTGGGAGTTTGGGTGCGTACAATCAGACAAACGCCTCTTTTCTGGGGTGAGCCGCTAATTTCAGACACACGTTTTCGTCCCTTTGATTTTGCTCTCGGATGTCTAATTAACTGGTTTATAGTAGGCATAGTTTATTTCCAATCTCAGTTTTTCAAATTTATTCCCAAAGCTTCCTTAATAGCGGCCTCTGCTTTCGCTTCCGCCTCTTTGGTCTCTTTAATTTCTTCAACTTCTCTAAATTCCTTCGGCAGTGGTGCCTCTACAAGATGTTTGATTCTCATATCCAGATGTGGCTTAAAAGCAGTACCAGCAGGTATTAGATGCCCAAGTATAACGTTTTCTTTCAAACCACGAAGTTCATCTACTCTACCAGACAAAGATGCCTCAGTCAAGACTTTTGTTGTTTGCTGGAAACTGGCCGCTGAAATAAAACTCTCCGAACCAAGTGAAGCTTTCGTTATTCCCAAAAGCAATGTCTTGGCAGTTGCGGGTTTTGGTTTTCTCCCTTTTGCCGATACTCCGCCTATCATTTCAATTTTTTCATTGATTTTAGCAAGTTCTTCTTTATCGATAACGTCTCCCTCTTCCAAATCAGTTGCATCTCCGACTTTGCTAATCTTGATACTACGGGCCAATCTCTCATTCTCTTTTCGGAATAAGAACTTATCAACTATTTCACTCGGTAGAAATGAACTGTCTCCAACTGATTCAATTTCAATCTTTCGCATCATTTGAGCACTGATAATCTCAATATGTTTGTCGTTGATAACAACATTTTGTGAACGGTACACATTTTGGATCTCAGAAATTAAGTATCTCTGTAGCGCCTCTTCACCCTTAATGCGCAGAATATCGTGAGGAACCAGGGGGCCGCCGGTTAATGGGTCTCCCGCTTCCGCCATATCTCCGGTATGAACATTAAGGTGTCTGTCGCGGGGAACGTGGTGTTCTTTCTCCATACCACTTTCGCTGCGGACTATAATCGTCATTTTGCCCTTGCGCTTATCGCTTCTAAGTTCCACACGACCGCTAATCTCTGCCATTGCAGCAGGGTCTTTAGGTTTGCGGGCCTCAAAAACTTCCGTAACTCTCGGCAAACCACCTGTGATATCCTGAGTACCACCGGTAGCTCGGGGCTGATGAGCAAGCAACTGGCCTGCATGAACTTGCTCACCTTCAACAACCTCTATCCTCGCTCCTGCAGGTAAATAGTGAACGTCAAGGATTTTGCTTTCCGAATCTTCTATGATAATCTGAGGATGCTTATCTCCTTTATGCTCTATTACCACAGGCTTGCCGACCTGTCCTTTTCGTTCTTCTTCAACTCGTATTGTTTCACCTTCAAGGATATCTACGAACCGGATAAAACCCCGAACTTCAGCTAAAATCGGGGTACGGTGTGGGTCCCACCTGAACAACACCTCTGTTGCTTTGACTTTTTGGCTGTCATCGACAAGAACTATGGCCCCGTAGGGGACCTTGAATTTATCCAACTCGCGATTCTTCTCGTCAAGAATGGCTATTTCACCATTGCGCTTAAGTGCGACTGTCTGTTCGGTGCCGTCGTCACGCTTTAGAGTAACCGCATTTATATCTCGATACTGAATGAGGCCCGCCTGTGTAGCGACTTGCTCACGCTCGAGAATAGCCCTTGAAGCGATACCACCGGTATGGAATGTTCGCAGTGTCAGCTGAGTCCCGGGCTCACCGATTGACTGGGCCGCGATTATACCAACCGCCAGACCTTCTTCAACAAGACGTGCCGTGCTTAAATCCCAGCCATAACACTTCGCGCAAATACCATAAGAACTGTCGCAGGTTAAGGGGCTCCTTACTCTGATGGCATCCAGTCCCAAAGCCTCAATTTCTGTCGCTGCCTCAGGCGTTATAACCTCGTTCTCATGAACGATCATCTCGTCGGTAATTGGGTTGCGGATATTATCTCGGGCGGTTCGGCCGATAATAAGTTCAGAAAGCAATACGCCAATTTGCTCGCCTCCGGCTGTATTTTTCGTAATGCCCTGTAACGTACCACAGTCATGCTCAGAGGCAATTACATTTTGTGCTACGTCTATCAGCTTACGAGTAAGATAACCCGAATTGGCAGTCTTCAATGCCGTATCTGCAAGACCCTTACGCGCACCGTGTGTGGAACTAAAGTACTCAAGAACACTCAAGCCCTCACGGAAATTCGATTTAATCGGGGTCTCGATAATCTCCCCACCGGGCTTAGCCATTAATGCTCGCATACCTGCAAGCTGCTGAATCTGGTCAACACTGCCACGCGCGCCTGAATCGCTCATAAGGTATATCGGATTCAGATACGGCGTGCCGTCATCTTTAGTATCATCCTTAAGTCCTCGCATCATTTCATTGGTAACCGCTACGCGGGCACTCGTCCAGGCATCGATAACCTGATTATATCTTTCTCCTTCTGTCAAAACTCCCGCCTGATAGTTCTTATGAATCTTTCTGACACGTTTTTCCGTCTCTTCGATAATATCATGC
>CAZIKS010000261.1:0-4466 GCA_964539795.1 uncultured Pirellulales bacterium | reverse complement strand
CACGGCACAAAGAAGTGGGAAGAGCAAACAATCTGGGATGGACGTTTAGTAATTCGTGCATTACCTAATGTTTGGCAAAAACAATCCATAGCTACTGGTGGAGTATCAAAGACTGGTAAAGGTTATTTAGTACATATGGCCTTTTTTGCAGGGGATCTTAAACCATATGTTATCGATACGCGGGCTCTTAAGAAAAACTGGTATCCGCCTGCCGAAATTTCTGCTTTGCCAAAAAAGGTAAGGAATCAGGTTCCTTCAGAGTTTGCTTATTGGAAGATCAAGGAACAAAAGAAAGCTCATGCGGTAAGGAATGAGCTCATAAAAAGTATAAAGCAAGAGGAAGTCATATTAGAATATGTGGAGAAAAACTATACAGAAGAATTCGCTGCACGTGGTCATCTAAGTTATTTGAAAGATAAAGAGAAGACTAAGGCTAAGACTAAGGCTAAAAAGAAAATAACTGTAGGGGGAGTGGTAACTCCTTCTAAGCTTAAAATTGATAAAGTTAAAACACCATCATCTTCTGTACAGAGTGCGATTCGTTCTGCGCTTTATTATAAACCTTCGAAAGATTTAAAATTCTATTGGGATCCAGGTCCGGGAACTTATGGAGGCAAGGATAAAAAAGGTAATGTCATTAAAGCACATTGTGAAGATTGTTTATGGCTCGCTTCCAAAAGCCCTTTTACCATTGATACACTTCCTACCTTTCCAGGAGAAAAGAAGATTGCATGCAAGGGAAAAGATCATCCAAAACTTAGGGTAGAGTTTCCTGGAGAGAGAAAGGGGGAGGGTAAAGAGTATCAACTTTTTCCAATAAAGGATAAGAGCTTATATCAGTCACCGTGGGTTTTCGATGCTATCACAAATGATTGGCTTAAAGAAAAGAAAGATGTGAAAGTAACATCCATGTGGGGAACGATATATCCTTTACTCTTACAATATAAAGATTTATTAAAAAGCTTAGTTGTTGATGCTAAAAATATGGATGCGGTAGATAAAGCTTTTATGGTTTTTGCCGGACAGCCATTAATCAAGGATGCTATTATTGCATATGAACAGGCTGTACGTGAAGTTTTACGCTCAGCTGATTTGTCACTACTCGAGTTAATTGCATTGAATCCTGCGAAACGAGCTCCTCTAATGGAAAAAGTTGATGCTGTTTTTCTCAGGCTTATCAATGAAGGTCAGGTACTGGAAGTTGAAGAGCAACTTAGTGGAATGAAAAATTTCTTTTTGGAACTTGGAGCTGGTGTAGCTGTTAAAGGAGCTACAAATTTTATCTTCAACAAATTGGCTTCACTGATCAAAGGCCTAAAAGTATTTACAAAATTACCGAAACGTCTTGGGGATCCAGGTGTAGTACCAAAAGAAAAGATTGGTCTGTTTCCAAGTGGGAAAATGACAACTCCATATGAACCTGGTCTTTTCAGACGAGTAATAAATTCTGCTTTTTATCCGGCAGCAAAGCTCCGAAGTAAAACTCTAGCAGATAAAATTGCTGAAGCTGCAAAACATAAAGATACATTTCTAGGCAATATCAATTACGACACACTTAAAGGTGCGGGATGGCTTAAAGATGAACTTGATTATTTCATATCATTCTGGAAAGACTGTGTTCTTATTTACGCACCAGGAGTGGCTGTTCGTAATATGGCAGATAACACCATTAAAGCATTAAATGAGGCACTTAATGGACTTCTCCGTGGAGAAGTTTTCTGGCCGCTTATGAGACGTCGAGGAACTCCTATTATTCCAATACCTAAAGAGGTAAGTGGCAGTTTTTTTGTAAAGACAATGAAGGATTTTGATGACATGGGACTGGGAAAAAAGAATTGGTATCAAACTCACAGAAATGTTTTATATGAAAGCATGTTAGGAGGACCAGAGGCAAAAGCGCGGGAATGGCTTTTTTCAGGTTATGTGGATGCGTACGCAAAACGGATGTTTAAAGAAGGAAGAATTTTAGATGATTTTGCTAAAGAAATGGAAGAAAAAGGAATAAAATATGTTAATAAAGTTTTTTTTGATTACAAAAATACTATGGCTGCTGAAGATCTTTTGAAAAGAATAGCTCCATTCGTTATTTTTAACATCCGGAATATGAATTACTGGTTAAGTGATTTTGCAAAACATCCATGGAAGATGGGTGCAATTCGAGGACTGTGGGATTGGTGGAGTAAGTATAGCGGGAGCAATGTAGATTTTTCGATCAAGAATATGCTTCCAACATATTTAATTCCAGGGACTTATTTCAATCCTCTCTCATGGCTTTCTGCATATAAGTATATCGAAGTTTTTACCAAATATAAAGGGGATCCTAAGTGGCTTCAAGCTCAAGATGCTCACATTGAGGGTATCCTTGAAATATTAAGAAATATTCCTCCTGAAGCTAGAACCAGGATTTTTACACAAGCTAACATACAGAATATGCGAGATTTTCAAGATCGCAGAAAAGCAACGTGGGTAAAAGCTGGAGTGAATCTATTGGACAGACAACTTGGTTTACTACCTATATGGAAAAAAGTACTTGCAGAACTTCAGCTCGCTGAGCCTGAAGAGTGGCGTAGTATCTTTCCTCAGGAACAGTTAACTGAAGCTTTAGCTTCATGGGTTTATAAAGAATATAAGGGAAAACTGAAACCTCCGGGTCCACAGAAGATTCATCATATCTATCGTATTATGGATATACAGGGACTTCCCACAGAAGAAATGTATAAAAAAGAAATAGTAGAAATGTCCCCTGATGAAAAGGAAGGAAAATCAGAAACACAGCTTAAGCAAAAAATAAAAAAAGCACATGCTGAACAGATACATCAAGCCTGGGAAGCACAAAAACAATTTATTGGTTATATGAGTGGACTTTGGATGACCCGCAGCTGGGCTGATATTGCTAATATGCATACAGCTATAGTAGATGAGCTGGAGGCTAAATAATCCTTGCAAAATTTTTTGCCTTTATTTATTATGAAAAATTATAGCTAAGGAGGTATATTATGTTACTTAATATTTGGAATAGAGTAGTACAAAATTGGAAGACTTCATCGGTAGCTATTATCGCAGCAGCAGTGATAGTAGCTTCTTGGTTTGGTTTTGAAACGAGTGCTCAGGAAATAGCCATTATTGTACTTGGAATTCAAAGTTTAGTATTATTGTTTGCAAAAGATTAATGTTTAATAATTAATGTTTAAAGATTAATGTTTAAAGGTTAATGGTTAGCAAAAGATAAAAGGAGAATTACAATGCCAAATTTTCCTGCAGCTTGTAAAGTTCAATTAGATGCTATTCAGGCAGAGGCTATAGTTTTACAAGAAGATATGGATGATCTTTATGGAGCATATGCACATACAACATATCTGTTTCCGGAAGATACAGATGAAACAATGACGTTTACAGCTGGAGCGCTGGCTGATGCTTGGACCGCTGCTTATACAGAAATAGTTGATAATAATGGAATTACATTTTCATCTAAGTTAGCTGCTTTGTCTGGACATATTACAGTTATTGTAATTGAAACTGTCAGCGTTAATGGCCAAGTCTATGAGATAGAGCTAACCTATGGAGCTGCTCATACTTTGATTTCTCTTCTAAGGTTATATAGTGGTGCAGTGCCAAAGCAAGATACTCGAATTCATTCGATAATAATCCCTGCTGGTGAAACGGTGTATTACAGGGCAAAATGTTCACAGGCGGGAGGTCAGAGTTGTACCGGCCATCTCCGGTATCATTTCCATAATGGCGGTTAATCTATGTCTGCCAAGAAAGCAGTAGATTTTTCTCTGATTGTACAGACGTATAAAGGCCAGAAAGTTATTCGTGAAGGGCCCTCGCGTATCGTGTGGCGTATATTCTTTGATATGCCGGTAGATAAGAAACATCCTATCACTTCTTTTGCCCTCACAGCTAATCCGATCGAGAATAAAGAAGTCTCAGCTACATGGGTACCTTGTCCGGATAAGAAGGCGCTCGAGCGTGGAAAAGAAAAAGAGGATAAAGATTATTTGAAGCCTGAAGAGGGGAGCTTTTACAATGATACAAAAAATACTCCTTCTTACTGCAGACAGTTAGCAAGCGGGAAGGCAACATTCTTCATAAAAGCAGAAGAATTTTGGAAGTTCCTCCTAAACAGTAAACAATTAAAGGGGCTCTTTACACTGAAGTGTGAAGACAATTCTGATATGTGGACATGGAGAAAAAGCGCGGGTCCCGGGGAGAAGAAGGAGTGAAAGTTGTAAAGATCCCAGAATCTGAGAGGGTTGCTGTTTGTACGAAGTGCGATGCTCAGGAATGGATAGTAATTATAAATGTTCCTGAAGTTAAAAAAAATCGGTTGTGTTTAGGGGACATTGTTGCATTGGAATGTGTACAATGTGGGGATAGGGTAGAAATGGGGAAGAGTTAGTAATTTTTTTTTCATCCCTTCTTCCTCCTATGACTTTTCTGACTGTCATAATACTTATATCCTC
>CAZIKS010000260.1:0-4487 GCA_964539795.1 uncultured Pirellulales bacterium | reverse complement strand
TAGTGTCTGAACGAAAACCCATTTTTACGCCATTTCAATCGGTTACAGATTTGTTGCTGATGAAAAAGTTCCAATTTCGTGTATTTTGAGTTGCTTTTTTGCTTTCGTTTCGGAAGACAATGTGTTACCATGCATTTGATTTTATTTGATAAAAGCTGGTTAGTAAATCGAGTAGCACTTCCTTTCAAAAACGGCCTCAAGGCAATTATTCGCGGAGAAAATATGCGAAAAGTAATCGACAGTCAAATGAAGTTCGGCGAGGTGGACATTTCAAAAATCGAGTTCGATCCGCAATCACGCGATGAGATTCCCAAATTGCTTATGGGCCTGCAAGAGATTTATTGCAATCGCAAAGTCCGGGATGAGATCTTTACAGTCCTGCGCGATTTAATCCCTGAAGATGTAGACCAAAATAATGGTCGCAGAGGGATGGATCTCTGGAAAATCCTGGTTTTAGGCACTTTACGGCTCAACTGCAATTGGGATTACGACAAATTGCTGGATATAGCAAACAACCACAAGACATTGAAGCTGATGCTTGGCCACAGTTCCGTGTATGACGACTATTATTATCCTTTACAGACCCTTAAAGACAATTTATCTTTGTTTACCCCTGAGGTTTTGGATCGCATTAACCGGATTGTTCTACAGCATGGCCATCAGCTTATTGGTAAAAAAAAAGACGAAAAACTAAGAGCAAGCTGTGACTCGTTTGTTGTTGAAACCGATGTTCACTACCCGACAGATATCAATTTGCTTTTCGACGCGATGCGCAAGGTGATGCTTTTGGTCATGGCCTTATCCGATGCTCTGGGCGTGTCTGGATGGCGAAAGGGCCTATACAACCTCAAGAAGGTAAAGATATACTTTCGCAAGGCCCAACAGTTAAAACGCTCGACATCGAAGGGCAAAACAAAGAGAGCTAAAAGAGAGCAGTTGATCATGGATGCACATATGGCGTATGTGGAATTGGCCAACTCTTTCATTGACAGAGCTAAAGAAACAATCAATTCCATCTCATCTACGAACTTGATGGTTAATTTGAGGATCGCAGAGATCCAAAAATACATTGTGCATGCTGAAAGGCAAATGGATCAAATTCGCAGAAGAGTTGTGGAACGTGAAACCATTGCACACCACGAAAAGCTCTTTTCGCTCTTTGAAGAGCACACCGAATGGATCAACAAAGGCAAAGCCGGTGTCTCGCAGGAATTGGGTCTCAAGGTTTGTGTTGTCAAAGATCAGTTTGGTTTCCTGCTTCACCATCGGGTGATGCAGAAGGAAACGGATGATCAGATTGCCGTGTCAATCATCAAGGAAACCAAAGAGCGTTTTCCGCAGTTGACCAGTTGCACCTTTGACAAGGGCTTTCACAGTCCAGATAACCAAAAAGACTTGGCTGTATTACTGGACAAGGTAATACTTCCGCGCAAAGGGAAGCTGTCAGCGATAAACAAAGAGGTCGAAAACTCAGAGGAGTTCAAGGAAGCCCGGCGCAAACATTCAGCTATTGAGTCTTCGATCAACGCCCTGGAAAATCATGGTTTAGATCGGTGTCTTGATCATGGTATTCACGGCTTCAAACGCTATGTTGGCTTGGCCGTATTGGCCAGAAACATTCAAATTATAGGCCATATCCTCCAACAGAAGCAACTGCAACGCGTGCAAAGACTTGAGAGTAGACGAGCAAAGTCAGTGCGTGCGGTTTTATAGTCACCTTAAACCAATCCCCTGGGAGTACTCAAGGGGCCCAGAATGTCCAACGACAAGAGTAGCAACACATAATAACACAAGTATCGGCATATCCTAACCGTGCTTTCGGTATTTTTGATCTGAACCGCAGTTTTTGTCAATTTCAGCCAAATACTAACTCTGAAGGCAGTCCCCGGTTAGGGGCCGGAACCCGAAAATTCCGGGTTTTCGTTCACGCACTACTTAGGCAAAACCCATGCCACTTAAACCTCCAGGGTTCGCAGCGCATTAAGCAAAGCCGAGGAGGAATTTCATAACCTGTTGGACATTAACGGCTACTCAAATGGAATGAGTTTTGCATCATTTCAACAAAGAGATATAAAGAATCCACGCCCAGAGGACGTGGTTTTCTAACACGAAATAAAGGGGAAACACCTATGGCTGGCGTAATCACCCTCAAAGGTATAGACCAAGCCATCTCCAATCTTGATTACCTAAACAGAAATGCATTGAAATATAGGTTTGTTCACACTATAAGGCAATATTATACGAATGAAGATTCAGTTGAATCCATGCTGGACATTGACACGGACGAACTGGTCAAAGTGCTGTGGAATACAGGGGATGATCTTGTGGCGATTAAAAACAGACATAGAAACCTGAGCAGCATTAGATCGTCTGTCAATGCCGATTTGAAAAAGCTCTATGAGGAGGGCAACAATCCCGAGGGGATAGCTGTCGGACCTGCCAATATCTTCATTCTATCCAACGAGGCCAGGAACAAGGTCCTTGAAGCATTCAAGGACAGGGTGGAAGTGGAAGGGGCAGTTACCTTGAGCCAAATAACAGACATCTTAGATATCGTAAATGAGATATTATCAAGGCCGGAGGCCATTGTAGATACAGAGAGCGCAGAAGGCTCAGGCAAGTTAGATCAATTAAAAAACGTGGTACAGGGCCTGTCCGAGAAACTCGGTTTGCGAGGAACAGAGCCCGCAGATTCCGCCGCAGAAGCCTCTATGGCAATGTCAGGGGAGAAGGAGTCAACAGGGCAACCAGATCTAGCGGAAGTGACTGAAGAACTTGAAGAAGTCCCGGAAGACGATGCCATCATAGCTGAAGAGGATGAGCTTGAAGAGGTCGCGCCGAAGGAAGAGACAGTCCCTGATGAGGCTGAAGAGGTGGAAGAAGCTCAAGAGCTCGAGGAAGACGAAGCCATAGAAGACGTGGAAGATGTTGAGGTGGAGGAAGCCGCCGAGGAGGCCGAGGTTGAGGAAGGCCTCGAGGAGGTCGACGATGTCCTTGAGGAGGTTGAAGAGGTTGAGAGCGAGGATGACCTTGAGGAAGCTGGGGAGGTAGAGGAAGGCGAGGAGGCAGATATCTCAGGGGGAGACCTGGGAGCGGAATATACTGATGGAGACTACGGAGAGGATGATGAAATAACAAAAGCCAGACCCTTGGCCGAGGAATTCAATAATCTACTCAGTGCAAAGGATAGATTCTACAATCAATATATCCCGGTCCCGGAAGGAGAATATATTGTTGGCAGTAAGCGCCCCAAAAAGGATGGAAAAGGCGAGCAGAGAATACAGTTGCCACCATTTTATATGAGTAAATTTCCCCTTACAAACGCGCTTTTCGAAACCTTTGTCGAGAAAACCGGATATATGACTACTGCCGAAAAGCTTGGATACGGAATGGTATATTATGGCCGTTTCAAGAAGAAGGTCGATAAAAAAACTGGCCTGGAGAGACTTACCTGGAATTCTGGCATTATGAGCAAAACGGTAGAGGGCGCGTGCTGGTATCAACCGTCGGGACCAGGGAGCACGCTCCATAATAAAAGAAATCATCCCGTAGTTCAAGTTAGCTCAGAGGATGCAATGGCCTTTGCAGCCTGGACCGGAAAAAGACTGCCGACTGAAGATGAATGGGAGGCTGCCTCAAGAACTGCCCACGGTTATGTATTTCCCTGGGGAGAGGACTGGAAAAAAGAATCTTGTAACATTGAAGAAAGCCGTATCGGTGACACTACACCTGTGGACAAATACATTGAGTTCGCAAATGACTTTGAGATAGTTGATCCAATGGGAAATGTATTAGAATGGACCTCTGACAGCGCCCAACCACCTTCCTCTGTAAAGAGTGGACCTGACTATTTTGTAGCTAAGGGTGGAAGCTGGATATCAGGGAATGACATCCGATTATTCAGCCGCTTTAAATTGGAACCTGAATCGCATTCCAACATACTCGGATTCCGATGTGTGGCATATTGAGAAACTGATGCAAACGCAATCCCCTTTCTCCTCTATGTTGGCACGGGGGCGTGTAGGAAAAGCCCTAGGCCGCTGGTGGAAGCAATGGGCCGGGCAACGGCAGATGTTTCATGCTGAATTATTACACAAGCTAGAAAGGGCGCCATCATGATCATCGACGTTCATAGCCACACATGGCGGGATCCCGACCACTTGAGTGATGACTTTCGACTTCAGGTCAAGCGAGCTCGAGTTGGAGTCGAGATCAACCTTACCGTAAGCTACGACGAGTATAGGAGTCAGGCCACGGAGGAAACGAAAGCCATCGTGTTTGGTGGCAAGGCAAAGCTCAGCGGGATCTGGGTAGATGACCGTTACGTGGCTCGATATGTCGAGTCGCACCCCGAACGTCTGATCGGCTTTCTGTCCGTGGATCCCACCCAGCAACGTTGGGAACATGAGATGCGCGAGGGGCACCTCGAGCTGGGGCTGCGCGGGATCAAGCTGCTACCCATGTACGCAGGCTTCCGACCTGACGAC
>CAZIKS010000259.1:0-4490 GCA_964539795.1 uncultured Pirellulales bacterium | reverse complement strand
CAATGCGGTGGTGCCGGGCGGCGCCGGTGTATTGAGCGACGAAGGTGTTTACGTATGCGATGGTTCCCTGGAAGAGGCTGATGATTGTGAAGGCGGCCATTCCGGCCATCATGGCGCTGGAGATGGCGTTGGTGTCGTACCACATTAGAAACGCTCGGTCTGTGAACATGCGTAGTCCGTGTGCACCGGTGCTCATGATGAGTGGGACGGCAATTACCATGATCTCTTTTACGCCGCCCGGACCGCGCCAACGCTGCCGGATTCTATCTTTCATCTGCTGCATATAAGCCGGGATTTTGCATATAACATTTTATATCTATGATCCGTATCAATACGTGTCATTTTTTTGCCATGCATCCAAAGAGCAAAAAAATCACTACTGCGTGCAAAGCGATAAAAGCGGGCCAGGAAAAGTACAATTTGTAGTCCGGCCTTGTACTATTTAGCCCGGCAATGCAGAACATAATTACAATCATCAGCACAATCCCGGCAAAGCCGGCGAGCCTCGGCAATGTAAGCTTCACAACTCTATCGGTAAACAGCACCGTCGCAATTATCAACATGGTCAGGCTCGTTACAACCGGTGCCAGTACAGGCCCCGCCCAGGCAACAGATATAAGAACCAATATGTCCCAGTCCAAGATTGACGCAGGCCAGTCAATAAGGACTTTGAGCCAGATATAATAAAAGATATCCCACACGGCAAATATAGTCAGGAGATATGCAAAACGCCTCCGCAAATTCCGACCTAACATGTACGAGGCCGTAAATAGCAACACGAGCGTTGCAGCTTCTCTACCGATTTCGGCATGAAGATAGGGGCTGAATCCGGCAATATCGTCAAAATTCGTGATAGGAAACGTGAAGCCATCGGGGTAGAAAATCGCGCGCAGGTAAACGACCACCGCCGACTCGATATATGCAAAGGCTATGCCGAAAAAAACGAGCGCGACAAAACGCTTCAGCGTATTTCTGTCAGTTTGCAAACACATTATTTGACCGTTCAAAACTGCAAAATCATTTATCTGTGAGCCAGGTTGGGCCGATGCTGACATCGACCTTCAAGGGTACATCGACCCTTATAGCGTTTGTCATCTCGTCGGCAATCCACTCGGCGTGTTTTTTAGCGTCTTTTTTTGGCAGCTCGAAGACAAGCTCATCGTGAATCTGGAGAATCATTTTTATCGGCAGTTTATCGGTGTTGATCTTGTCCTGGATATTTATCATCGCGACCTTTATCAAGTCTGCGGCGGAGCCCTGGATGACGGTATTTATGGCGAGTCGCTCGGCCTGGGTGCGCTTGTTGAAGTTCTTACTTGTCAGATTCGTAATCTTCCGGCGGCGCCCTAAAATAGTCTCGGCGTAGCCGGCTGATTTGACCTGTTTGATGGTCTGGTCCCTGAACTTTTGAACGGAACTGTATCTGGCGAAATAGTCGGCGATGAATTTTTTCGCCTGTGCCTGGCTTATGCCGATTGTTCGTGACAGGCCGAAGGGGCCCTGGCCGTAGATGATGCCGAAGTTAACGGCCTTGCAGTTTGAGCGCATTTCGCCGGTAACGTCCTCGGGCTCGACGCCGTAAATCTGTGAGGCGACAAAGCGGTGAATGTCCTCATCGGCCTCGAATGCGGCTTTTAATGCCTTGTCCTTTGAGAAGTGGGCGAGCAGACGCAGTTCGATTTGCGAGTAATCGGCGCTGAGGATGCAATCGGTCTTTTTGGCCGGGACAAAGGCCGAGCGAATCTTCCTGCCCAACTCGGTGCGGATGGGGATATTCTGGAGATTCGGATTGCTGGAACTGAGTCGGCCTGTGACGGTGATTGTCTGGTTGAACGAGGCATGGACACGGTCGGTGCGCGGGTTGATGAGTTGGCCGAGCTTATCGACGTAGGTATTTTTGAGTTTTACAAGCTGGCGATACTCCAAAATCAGTTCGATTATTTCGTGCTCACCCTTTAGTTGCTCAAGGACATCTGCATCCGTACTCCTCATCGTTTTACCGGAGCGGATACTTGTCATACCCAAGTGGTCGAAAAGGATTTCGGCCAACTGTTTCGGGGAATCGATATTAAAAACCGTCCCTGCCAAACTATGGATTTGTTCCGTCAGGTCTTCCACTGTGGCGGCAATCGTGTGCGACATGTCCTTGAGAAGCCTGACATCCAGCGAAACGCCGGCTAACTCCATCTGCGCCAGGACAGAAACGAGAGGCATCTCCAGTTCGTAAAAAAGCCTCTCGATGCCCGGCTCATTTTCAAGCTGTTTTGAAAGGTATTCGTACAAGAGAAACGTTACATCCGCATCCTCGGCAGCATATTCGGCGGCGACGACTGTATCGACCATGTCGAATGTCAGTTGGTTTCTGCCTTTGCCGATGAGGCTCGATAAAGCGATAGGGTTATAATTGAGAAAATCTTTTGCCATTGAATCCATGGAATGACTTCTGCGGTCGGCAGCCAGACAATAAGACGCCACCATTGTATCAAAATACACGCCTCTTAGAGGCATACCGGCACCCGCAAGAACAATCATGTCATACTTAATATTTTGTCCGATTTTCTTTACTTTCTCGTTGGCAAGTATCGGTGCGATTTTTTTGCGGACCATGCCGACATCAAGATGCTTCTGTCCCAGAGACGCCCTTACAGGTATATAATATCCTTGATGTCGCTTCCAGGAAAAGCTCAGACCGACAAGGTCCGCGCGCACCGGGTTGAGGGCGGTGGTCTCGGTATCGACGGCAAAGATGGTTTGTTTCTTCAGTTCGCCGCAGAACTTGTCAAATTTTTCCTTTGTGTCTATCAGGTGATAATCCTTGGGCAACGTTTTTATCGTGTCGAGTCCCTCGTCGCCGGCGACCGGCAACTCTGCCGAAGTTGGCTTGGTTTTTTTTGTTTCGGCCTCAGGTTCCAAAGACTCCGCACGCTTCAGTCCGAGCCGGGACATCAATCGGCCAAAACCCAATTCGTCGAAGATTTCAGCCAGCTTTTGGGCGTCCGGTTCAGTCAGTTTGAAAGCGTCGCAATCTATCTCGATTGGAGTCGAGCAGTCTATCGTTACAAGCTCTTTGCTCAAAAGTGCCTTGTCTTTTGAGCTTCGAAGGCTCTCGCCGCGTTTGCCCTCTATCTCGTCGGCGTGAGCGTAGAGGTTTTCGAGGGAGTTGTATTTCTGTATCCAGTCGAGCGCGGTTTTTGGGCCTACGTCGGGAACGCCCGGCACGTTATCCGCTGTATCGCCCTGCAGTGCCAGCACATCCAGGAACTGTTCGGGTGACAGCTTCATCTCTGCGAGCATCGAATCACGGCTTGTTACCTGGCCGGTTTTCATGTCGTATGTGAAGATGTGTTTATCGAGAAGCTGCAGCATGTCCTTATCTTTTGAACATATATATACATCAACGCCGGCGGCCGATGCATCTTTGGCAAGCGTACCCATGATATCGTCGGCCTCGAAGCCGTCGAGGCGAAGGGCCGGTATGTTCATCGCGGCGAGAATCTCTTCGATTCGGTCAATCTGAGCGGGCATTTCGTCCGGCATCGGTGGGCGGTGAGCCTTGTATTCGGGATAGATGTCGGCCCGAAAGGTAGGTGTCTTGGAGTCGAAAGCCACAACGAGCATATCGGGCTTTACCCGCTCGATAAGCCCCAACAAAGCGCTGGTAAAGACGTATGTTGCCTTTGTCGGCTCGCCGGCGGGACTGGTCAGCTCCGACATCCGGGCATAAAACGCAGCGTAGATATGCGCATGACCATCGATTATGTAAAGACTCTTTCCCATCACAAACAACTTTATTTGTTTTTGCTCTGCTCGTCAAGAGCCGCTTGTAAATTTCTGGTTGCCGCGGGATAATCGGGTTTTAATCGCAGAGCTTCTTTGTAATTTTGAATCGCAAGTTCATACTCGCCTAACAGGGCGTATGCACGGCCCAGATTATTGTAGGCCACCGGCCAGTCCTGCCTGAAATGTAACACCTCTTTGAAACACTCAACGGCTTCTTCGAGCCTGCCCTGCCTGCACCCGAGGATTGCCGGTCACATATTGGAAATCATCGTAACTGATGAAGTCGCAGGAAGCAACAGGCTCAAAAGCGACGAGAATCGCCAGGACCAAGGCCAGGCAAATCAGAAAAATATACGTTTTTTTCGCCATGGACGACAATATAGAGGGATTTAGCGACAAGTGTCAAGGGGATTGTTGGTAATTGTGAGGGAGTTTTTGAGCAACTTTTTTAGGAGGCAAGATTTTTTTTGTGAACCTGCACTTTTGGGTTGACATATTATAAGAATTGGACTAAAATAGTCCTACTTAATTATATTTGCTGATTTGGTTGAGATATGAGCAGATGAATGTTGTGCGGCAAAATACAGACTATGCATTACGTGCACTGATTAACCTGGCCGGTCGGTATGGCCGGGGAACAGTGTCAACAAAAGTCCTCGCCGAGGAAGAAGATATTTCGTATCAGTTTGCATGTAAGATAATGCAGAAGC
>CAZIKS010000258.1:0-4499 GCA_964539795.1 uncultured Pirellulales bacterium | reverse complement strand
GAACCATACGTTATGGTAATATTGGATGTCCGGCGAATAAAGGGACGCCTGCCGACATTTTCCACGGCGGTGTTTGCTATCACACTGTTGGGAACAGTCACAAGATGACCTTCCAGTGTCCGGATTTTTGTGCTTCTGAATCCCACTTCCTCAACCGGCCCATAATGTTCCCCGACTTTTACAAGTTCGTCGATTTGAAAAGGTTTGTCTGCAAAAATCGTCACAGAACCGAAAAAATTCGCTATTGTGTCCTTCGCTGCAAGGGCTAACGCGATACCACCGACACCGGCGCTGAGCAGAATTGCCTTTATCTCCGCACCCAATATCCCGTCTACAATCCAAAGGACCGCTATTATCGCAATTGTAATGCGAAGCGCCTTGCGTATCACAGGTACAAGCATATCATCCAGCTTTGTTTGTGTCTTGCTTGTCCACCGTTCTAAATAATACTCGATAATATCAACCAGCCGATAAAACGCATATGCTAATGCGATTGCTGCTACCGCTTGGACAATTTTCATCCAGTAACCTTCGATTACAGGACTGATACCTTCGTCACCGAAAACCAAAAACATCTTGCATACGAACAAACCCAATGCAAAAAGGGCCACCGAAATCGGCTTGGTCAGGCATCTCAGGAATAATGTCGTTGCCTTCACACCGTGTTTCTCGTCTCTGCGCAAGGCATAGTTATTTATAAAATACTGGACTGTCCGCCCTACTGCCATTACCACAAGAACTATTAATAAAACCACCAAAAATCGCCAAATAGCATTACCATTGATGATTTCGTAATTGATGGTCTTGTCCCACCAGCCGCTCGAACCAGTAATTTCTGCTAATATCCACATATCTTTTTCTCCATGACAATGTACATCAAACATTTTGGAAACATCCGGTTTTTCATATCTCGTATTTATATTCTATTGCACCCGTTTTTTCCACCAAAACAGCTGTTTTTTTGTATAACTTTTTGTTTTATTACAAAAAATGTGAGCAATTTGTCTTCCCAGCGCATAATATAGTATGTCAAATTAATATCAAAAATTGAAGGATGAATAAAATGAAACAGCAAATAATATCTTCAATAACGATTTGTTTGATGGCCTGTTCAACAGCTTTCGCAGCGCCGAAAAAACTACCCGTCTCAGGTGTTGGCCTGACAGTTTACAACGACAACTTTGGCGTCATAAGAGAAACTCGCAATATGTCCTTTGAAAAAGGCGCCAACACCGTCAAGTTTACCGACGTCGCCTCTGCCATTGACCCGACCAGCGTAAATTTCAAATGCCTCTCTTCCCCCGGAGCAGTATCCATCCTCGAGCAAAACTATGAATACGACCTCGTCAACTCAGACAGTCTGCTCAAACGCTATATAGACAAAAACGTTACTGTCCTCTTAAAAGGCAGCGGTGCAGATACCGGCAAGGAACTCACCGGCAAACTTTTGGCCTCACTGGGCTCAGACCTCATCTTAAAAAGCAATACGGATGATATTGAGATTATAAGCAGAAACAGCATTGAAGAAATCTCCCTCAAGGAATTGCCCGACGATTTAGTCACCAAACCAACGTTGGTCTGGCTCGCAAGTGCAGAAGAAAAAGCCGACTATCTCTGCCAGATAACCTACACCACAGGTCAAATCAACTGGCACGCCGATTATTCGGCCCTGCTGAATGCCGACGAAACCAAAATCGATTTTTCCGGCTGGGTAACTATCGAAAACAAAAGCGGCGCTACCTATAAAAACGCTGCCATTAAACTAATTGCCGGCGACGTCAGAAGAGTAACTGAGCCAAAACCAATTTATCGCGAGAAAATAGTTGCGCTTGCCGAACGTGCCGGCGGAGTCGGCTTTGAAGAAAAGGCCTTTGCCGAGTACCATCTTTATACACTCGGCCGAAAGAGCACAATAAACAATAATCAGGTTAAACAAATTGAATTTATCACTCCGGCACTTGAAGTACCGACAAAAAAACTCTATATCTATGAACGCACCAAAATCAATGATAAGATTCAGATAAAACTTGAATTTGAAAACACCGAGCAAAACCACCTTGGCATCGCCCTGCCCAAAGGCAAGGTGCGGGTATTCAAAAAAGACCCCGCCGACGACAACCTCGAATTTATTGGCGAAGATATTATCGACCACACCCCGAGAAAGGAAAAATTATCGCTTTATATCGGCAATGCCTTTGACATCGTCCCCGAGCACACCATTCTTGACAGCAAGCGAAGCCGGCGTATGTCGCAAGAAACACACAAAATTGAGCTTCGAAACAGAAAAGACGAACCTGTAAAGGTTTTTGTCGACGAAATTTTCCCTGCATGGGTCAATTGGACCATTGATAAGAAAACCCATGATTACGAAAAGCGAGACGCCCGCACTGCAAGATTTGAGGTAAAAATCCCAGCAGATTCGACCGACACAATTGAATACACCGCCACACAGACTTGGTAATCTGCCTGTTATGCCTGAATAAACAGAAAAAAAGTAAAAGCTGGTATTTGCTAAAGGAATAACATTATGAAGCACAGCTCAGTGAATTTTATAATCGATTTGGTCGGCTTTATAAATTTCTTATGCCTGACTTTTACCGGCCTTATTATGAAGTATATATTACCCCCCGGTACCGGAGGACAAGGTCGTCTCCTGCACCAGGGACTCGGCAGGGACCAAATAAAACAATTCTGGTATATGGGCCGTCACGATTGGGGCAGCATCCATTTCTATTTGGCAGTTTTGTTTGTTACTTTGATGACTGTACATATAATTTTACACTGGGCCTGGATTAAAAACTCCTTTAAGTCCCTCCTTGCCTCTACCGGAAATACCTCATCTTGATAACTTCAAACCTCGTTAGAGAGAATCTTTTCCGGCTGTTCGTTCTGCCGAGAAGTCTCATTGGTTACGACTATTTCAGTTCGACAGACCAGTAGGCATGGTCGAGGAATTGCTTCCAGCTTTGGTAACGCTGATGTCCTAAGTGAACATGGATCAGCGGATTGCGTTTTGGCTTGACAGGTTTTTGAATAAGTTTCAATCCTGCCTGTCGGGGCGTCCGGCCGCCTTTCCTCACGTTGCATTTTGTACAAGCGCAAACAATATTATCCCATGCTGATTTGCCGCCCATACTCTTGGGAATAACGTGGTCGAGTGACAGCTCGCTTGTTGGATAGCGCATGCCGCAGTATTGACAACTGTTTTTATCGCGGGCGAAGATATTGCGACGGTTAAATCTCACCTCGTTTCGAGGCAAATGGTCGTAAAATAACAGCCGGATAATACGCGGAACCGCAATATAAAAACTCACGGTTGAAACCCAATCATGTCCGTCCGGCTCGAAATTACGCTTGAACTCGCTAACCTCGCACCAACTCTGGAAATTATAGTTCGAATAGACACCTTCCTCAAACGAAACAACCTCTGCAATCTCACGAAATAGCAGGGAAAATGCACGCCGCGCACGAACTATACGGACAGCCATATAATGCTTGTTCAGCACAAGAACATTACAGTCTAAACCGGATTTGAACTCCGAATAAATCATAATTTCCAGTCACCAAACTACTCCATCTACCTGTTTAAATAACACAATCCTCTATAAATTGCAAGAAAAAACCACACCTCCTCACAGCACCGGAGGCAGGATACCATACATCAATTTATGTTGTGTATATCGCACTAAAGTTGAACTGTCAATACCAAGATATACACCGGATGAATAGGCAATTGGGAAATGAGAAGATAAAACCTGTTTGCAACTCCCCCCACAAGTCCTAAACAAAAAAGAAACTCTACAAATCTTATCTTATTCTTTTTCTGAAGAGGCTTCGCTCTCTGAGGAAACTTCGCTCTCTGAGGCTGTTTCATCTTCCAAAGGCGCTTCAACTTCCGAGGTTGTCTCGCTTTTTGAGACCACTTCCTTTTCTGCTGCAGCAGACTCTTGGCTTCTTGACGCCGATTTGGCAACCACATTTTCGGCTCTCAAACCTTTTTCGCCCTCAACAATATCGAAACTAACCTCATCGCCCTCTGCAAGAGTCTTGTATCCTTCGCCTGATATACTTCCGTAGTGAACAAAAATATCGCGACCGTCTCCGGCATCGATAAATCCATAACCTTTTCTTGGATTAAACCACTTGACTTTCCCATCCGACATAAAATACTCCTTTTGTCCAACCTTACCAATACATATTATCCTTTGCGACCTGCACAATCAAATAATAGCTGATAATCTCAAGGCTTCTATTGTACAGTCGAAGGTTTTTATTCGAATCAATTATTTCACCTTGGCCGATTCCGCAGTTGTACTGCTAAGATTTTCTTTCATCAATCGGCCCATCTTAAACTTAACCGTTCGTTTGGCAGCAACCACAACTCGCTCAAGAGTTTTCGGATTCTGCGCAATTCTCGCGGCTCTCGTTCTCGTTTCGAAAACTCCGAAGTCACGAAACTCCAAACGATTATTCTTGCATAATTCCGCAGCTATCTCGTC
>CAZIKS010000257.1:0-4577 GCA_964539795.1 uncultured Pirellulales bacterium | reverse complement strand
GAAAAAATGGCTGAAAAATCATCCTACATAAACCATATTAACCGGCGTTGTAATGCTAACCAGGCTATGGATATTCTAATTACTAAGGAGGCACTTTCATGTCGGACATTGAAGTAAATGTAGTGGGAAAGCTTATTCAGGAAAAAGGGCGTATCCATAAAGATCGCGTCTTTTTATATTTTAGGGATGAAAAGATAACCTATGAGCAATTGGACCTCTTGTCCAACCAGTTTGCTCATGGCTTCAAAGACATGGGCTTTCAAAAGGACGATAAGATTGCTATTATGATGAAGAATCACCCGAACTACCTGTATGTGTGGTTTGGTTCTTCCAAATTGGGAGTCGTGGAAGTACCCATCAATACCGCCTATAAGGGCGACCTTTTGAAACACATCATTAATAATTCGGATTCAAAACTATTGATCATTGATAGTTCATTTTTGGACAGGCTCTTAATCATTCGGGATGACCTTCCCAAACTTGAACGGATCATCTGCCATGGCGAGGTTGATCAGGAGATTTCCAAATCTATTCCTGTTCCCATATCCTCCATTGAAGATTTTTTTAAGTACTCCTCTGACCCACTGGAAGTGGATATCAGTCCGGCAGATCCTGCCGCCATCATCTATACTTCCGGAACCACCGGCCTTTCAAAAGGAGTCGTCTGCCCCAATAACTACTATTTACATACTGCAAGACTTGTAGCCAGATTGCGTGATGCCAACTCACAGGATATCCTATATACCTTTCTCCCCCTATTTCATATCAATGCCCAGCTCATGACCACCTTGGCGGCCCAGGTGTCTGATGCCCAAATGGTACTGAGCGAGCGGTTCAGTGCATCCACTTTTTGGGACGATATCAGGAGATTCGGTGCCACGCAATTCAACTACCTGGGTGCAGTGATGACCATACTTTCTAAACAGGAGCCGAAAGAGGATGATGCCGATAATCCTGTCAGGATAGCCTTTGGGGCGGCCTGTCCGCCGGACGTGATGGAGCATCTGGAAAAGCGTTTTGGCTTCATATGCCTGGAGGGTTTTGGGATGAGTGAGATAGGCTTGGCCATCCACGATGCCATAGATTACAGAAAAACCGGCTCCTGCGGAAGGGTGCTCGATGATCTCTTTGAGGTGCAACTGGCGGATGATGATGACGAGGAAGTGCCGGTGGGAGAAATAGGAGAGATCCTGGTTCGGCCTAAAAAACCTTATATCATGATGACGGAATACTACAAAATGCCGGAAAAGACCCTTGACTCATTCCGTAACCTCTGGTTCCATACAGGAGACTATGCCAAAAAAGACGAGGATGGATTTTTTTACTTTGTGGATCGTAAGAAAGACGCTCTTCGTCGAAGAGGCGAAAACATCTCCTCCTTCGAGGTGGAAAAGGTCATCAACACACATCCCAAGGTCTTGGAGTCTGCTGTCTTTGCTGTGCCTTCTGAACTTGGCGAGGATGAGGTCAAGGCCAATGTGGTGCTCAAGCCTGGTGAGACCTTGCCCCCTGAGGATTTGATTAAGCACTGTGATGAGAGGATGGCTTACTTCGCCGTTCCCCGGTATCTGGAGTTTGTATCTGAACTTCCCAAGACCCCGACCAACCGGATTGAGAAATATCGATTGCGGGAGGCTGGCATTACGAAAAATACCTGGGATCGAGAAAAGGCAGGGATCAAAATCACGCGGTAGCCCCTGTTCATGCAGGATCCATGTGATAAAATCAATATTGCCTCAATTGAGCCAAAACTCCATTAAAGTTGTCCGATTTTCTATTGTAGGTTGTGGGTTATTGAAAAATATAGTGTCGGATCATAGTTCATCGATAGAAGAAATATCGAATATACAATCGATCCGATTTTAGCCACGGACAACTGACCTCAACCGACAGACAATTAAGCGGTTTCGCTCAATTAGGATGTAAGAAGAGGGCATTGACACCATGTAGCATAAGGAACGTGGATGAAGAAAAAGATTGTTATCATTGGCACTGTTGACACCAAAGGTGAACAACTGCGATTTCTAAAGGAGCGGATTGAGTCCCGAGGGCATAAGGCTATCCTCATGGATATCAGCATGGGAGAACATCCCTCCTATCAAGCAGATATCACCCCCGAAGAAATTGCAGGTTTGGCAGGTAAGAATATAGAAGAGATTAGGGATTCGAAAGACAGGCTCACCGTCACGAACGCGATGAGTTTTGGTGGGCAGCAAAAGGCGTTTGATCTCCTTTCACAAGGGGAACTCGACGGCATTGTATCTCTGGGAGGGTCTACAATTGCCTTGATTGCATCACAGGTGATGTCCAAATTGCCCTTTGGGATCCCTAAAGTCATTGGCGTCCCTGCCGCCCAGACGGTCTACGTGGGAAGATGGTTTGGTGCCACTGACCTGATTGTGATGCAGCTTATTATGGAAATTGCCGGGATGAATGACCTCATTAAGAATGCCATTCTACAGGTGGCGGGGGCGATCTCAGGGATGGTGGAGGAAGCCTATGATCACACATCATTGAAGCTCCCCTACCCATCTGTGGCTATTACCGAACTGGGATTTTCAGATCAATGCGCCAAGTATGTGGAGCAGCTTTTAACGGAGAAAGGATACCACGTATATCCCTTTCATGCCCAGGGCATCAGTGATCGAGCCATGGATCGGCTGATATCCCAGGGGTTCTTCGACGGCGTCATTGAGATAGTTCCTGCTGGACTTATCGAAGAAAGGTTCAAAGGAAATCGACCCGCCGGTATGGCAAGACTTGACGCCGCTGCTGAAAGAGGCATCCCGCAGGTATGGGCCCCCTGCTGTTTAAACATTACAGGTGCGGGTCCAACCCGAACCAACCGAGAGAAGTACGTCGCCTCTGGAAAGGTTCTCGAGATTGACGAGATGAGGGCCATGGCCCGATTTCCGGTCGATGAGATGAAAATCGGGGCCCAGCTTTATGCAGAGAAAATAAACAAGGCCAAGGGCCCCATAAAGTTTGTGGTTCCGTTAAGGGGCTGGTCCTCTTTAGACAGAGATGGGAGCATTCTCTATGACCCCGAAGAGGACCAGATTTTCATAGAGGAATTGAAAAAAAATGTCGAGGTTCCCCTTGAAATAGAGGAGGTAGATTGTAACCTCGAGGATATGGAGACGGCGAAAGTTCTGGTTGACAGCTTAGATAAGCATATGCGGGAGCAAAGAGGATGACCGGAGAGCACCTGAACGAGAAGATTAACCGGCTCAAATCGCGAGTTAAACTAGAGTCCCAAGTAGGCCTTTTTCACATGATCATTATTCAGAAACAATTCACCGGCTCCCTCTAAGACGACCCGGCCGTTCTCTAGCAAGTATGCTCGATCCGCAACCTCTAGGGCGTGTCGAATATTCTGCTCAACGAGTAAGATCGTAATACCTTGCTCATTCAGTGTTATTATAAACTTGAAAAGTTCCTTTACCAATAGTGGCGCTAACCCGTATGATGGCTCATCAAACATGCAAAACTTTGGTTTCCCCATTAAACTCCGCCCCATAGCCAACATCTGCCTTTCACCACCGCTTAGTGTTCTGGCTAATTGCCGTTCCCTTGCCTTTAGGTAAGGAAAAACCTGATAAACCTGCTCCAGTCTTTCTTCCCTTCGTTTCCATGTGTGGTAAGGATAGGCACCCATCTCCAGGTTTTCACGCACTGTCATTTCGGTAAAAGGTTTTCCACCCTCGGGTACATAAGAAACACCTAGTTCCACAATAGAGTGTGGTGTTAACCCGTCTATCCGACTACCGAGGAATTCCACGCTGCCCGAGGCTGGACGGAGCATACCACATATAGTCTTAAGCAGTGTCGTTTTACCCGCTTCGTTTGCGCCAACTAAAGAGACTATCTCTTTCTCATCCACCCTTAAGGAAACGCCCCATATGGCCTGAATCTTGCCATAAAAAATATCTAAGTGGCTAACTTCCAGCATAAACCTACTCTTCCCCTAAGTATACCTCAACAACCTTTTTGTTGCTGGTAATCTCCCCCGGCGTTCCTTCGGCAATCTTCACACCATAATCAAGTACCATGATCCGGTTACATACGCTCATAATCGCTTTCATGACATGCTCGATCATAAAAACGGTAATCCCTTTATCTCGAATCCTTGTTACCAGCTCCATAGCCTGTGCTACTTCAGTAGGGTTTAACCCTGCCATCAGCTCATCAAGCAACAATAGTTCTGGCTTGGTGGCTAACGCTCTAGCGACTTCAAGTCGCTTCTGGTTAGCCAAGGTTAAGTCTTTAGCAGGGGTCATTTTCACTGCTGACAACCCCACAAACTCCAATAACTCCAGGGACTCCTTCTTAGCATTCGATTTACTGATATCCTTTGACACCCCAAATTGAGATGCCAAAAATACATTCTCAAAAACTGTCATGTTGCCAAAAAGCTTAATCAATTGAAAAGTTCTTGCTATTCCTCGCTTACAAATCTTATTTGGCTTCAAAGAGGTAATTCTTTTATCTTTATATCTTATTTCTCCCGCGGTGGTAGGTAGAGCGCCAGATATCAGGTTAAAAAGGGTCGTTTTGCCAGCCCCATTCGGACCAAT
>CAZIKS010000256.1:0-4595 GCA_964539795.1 uncultured Pirellulales bacterium | reverse complement strand
AGTAATTGCCTTAGGAGCAGGACTATTTCAAGGCCGTGGTGGTGTGGGCCTTATTCCTGGCTGCTTGTTGACTTTTTTAATGATCGCTGCAGCTTCAAAGACAATTCTTCTTTGTAAATGGAATTGGTTGGCTAATCTGGAAAAAGAGTCCACTTGGCTGAGACGATTTGCAACGGGTGGACTGGCGGCATTGATTGCAACGCTGGCGGGCGTACTGTTTTGTCAGCTTTTTGTCGTCTCTGATTTTGGCAATCAGGGTTTATGGATTTGGTTATCTCTGACTGTAGTTTTGAGTTTTACAGATTGGTGGAAAATAACATCGCCGCAACGGCCGAAACGTGTCTCACTGGAGCATGCACTCTTGCTTGGCTTATTCGGCATCATTGCCGCTGCGCTACTACAAATAAACCCGGTAATAATCATTTCTGTCTTAGCGGGAACTTCGCTTGTTGTTCAGATCGCCAGCGGCTTTGCTGTCAATGACAATGTTGCGGCCGCAGTAGCAGGGTTTGGTAAAACACATTGGGGCAAAAGAAAATGGCAGCGGAACGGTATCCGTGCAGACCGCCAGGTCTGGCCTTACGCACGATTGCTATGGATTATAGGGTGTATATTGACTCTTGGATTTGGCATTATGATGCTTGTGGCTGCGGGAATAGGCCAGTTTCATCATAATGATGAGTATGCCATAGCAGTTTCGTGTGGTGTCTGTGCTTTAATGGTTAGTATCTTCTGTTTCTTCAAAAGTTTTGGCAGGAGATTTACCAGTTGGTATCGGTATCTGATTAAGCCGGCACTTTTATTGATTTGTTTAATGACGATAGTTACAGCTTCTATTTGTATGGGCAATATGTCTCTGCATAATGAAGAATTTTTATTCGCATTGTTTTTTATAATCTTCCCTGCAATTCTGTTTCTTGTTATCGCATTTATTCCAAGCCGAATCTTTGAAACTCCAACGCAAGTCTATGCAGCAGCCGTACCGCAGGTCTCACCTTTTAAACGTGTATGGGCTTTATTGTTGTCAGGGGGAATATTCTTTGGTTTATGTGGCCTTCATCGCTTTTATGTCGGCAAAATCGGTACGGGAATCCTCTGGCTTTTGACGTGGGGCCTATTTGGATTTGGTCAGTTTATTGACGTTATTATGATCATCTTAGGCCAATTCAAAGACTGTTACGGCCGACGGCTGACCATCTGGGAAAATACCGGTGAGCCGAAAGACATTGCATATGCAAACGAAGCAGCCCAGGCTCAAAATAATGCTGTTGGTTTCACAGACAAAACGCAGTCACAAGATAGCGAAAAAGACGCTGATGACCAACATGCAGGCGACTCTTCGGCTCGAATCATTATGATGCCCTCAGCTTTTCAGGATTTTCATCCCTTTGGCTTTTTGCTTTCCAGTATTGGATATATATTCTTACTTGTGGCAATCCTGGTTGGCCTGGCAATAGCATTGCATCTACCGGCAATGGTAGCCGCGGGCTTGCCGGATCCCAGCCTTGCAAAAGAACTGGATAAACTATTCGGCTATACCGGCTGGCCTCAATTGCTTGAGCATATAGGTATTGCTGTAGTTACCATACTATTGGTGCTTGCTGTAATATTTATTATTATTGCACGCCGTAAATCAGGGCCTCTCCACATAATCCGTGCAGTGCTGGGACTATTAGGTTTGCTTGCAGCTTTGCTTTTTCTTTCAGAGGGCTTGCCTCGATATCCACAGGAAGTTATTGATATGCTAAACAGCGACCAGCTTGGCCCGGCTCTTGAAAAACTTTTGAAAAGCACAGGTGAAGATGAAGCTGTTATGGCTCTAATCCTTGTTGTAGTCTCGGTAATTATATTAGCCTGGCCTCCAAGACAAAAACAGCCGGTATTCAGAACAGTGGCACAAAACCAGGAGGTGATGTCATGATTCCATTTGTATCCTTAACGCTTCTGGTGGTAATAGCTATAGCCTTGTTATTCAAAGCAGGTAAAACCAGACGATGGTGTCGTATTATAGGAGTTTTATTGCTATTGCTTTTTACGGTTGCTATCCTGCGTAGAAATCGACACGCAGCCATTTTCGTACAAAGCGGCAACCCTATTGAGCCCCTGACAAAACACCAGACACACCCAATAGATGATGTCCCGCCAGTCTGGTTGCCGGGCGTTGAAGACCAGTTTGAAGCTGATGTTTATCCATCCAGACAATCTGCTCTCCGAGCACTTGGCTTGCGAACAAAAGGTCAGGCTGAAGTTAACCTCAATACCGTTGACATAGAAACACATCCGGTCCCATGGTCAGGTGAGTCAGAAAGTAAGCTAAACAGTGGAAGAGTCGAGACGGTCGTCATTGGCAATAACAAACAAACCACTATAAGTACCAACTTCGTTGAGAAGCCATGGATTGAGAATTTTGCTGACTTTGTCAATCGAAACCCTAAAGACAAGTGGATATTAGCTCGCTCACAACAATCCTGTACCAGCCAGGCCGAGGCCGAGCAGCAAGCGATAGATAATGCCTGTGACAAATTAGTTTGTCTGTTGAACCAAATGCATAAGCAACGTTTCACTGTGGGAGGTGAATTCACTGTAACCGCTGCTGATATTCGCAATAACTCTTTTCTCGCTGACCGATTTGCTCAGAGTTTTGCCGGTACCGCAGGCAGGATTTGGCGTCAGGCTATACTGATTAACGCTTCACAGGACAAACTTACAGAATTAGCTAAACAAAAGATGCTCGCACGGCAATCATGGCGGACGAAGTGGATTCGTGAGCTTCTCTCTATCGTTGGAATAACTATATTGATTTGTGTGGTTTATCTATTCCTCAATGCAGCAACCAGAGGTTATTACACCTGGTCTTTACGCATAGCTGCTGTGGTGCTTGTGCTGGCAGGAATATTGTTAATATTTACATTAAGCTGAAAAACTTGTTTACATACTCTACGTAATCTGAGAGAGGATATGAATAATATTTCTCAGGCAGAAGAATATCTTCTCGGGCAGATTCGTCGGGGCGATAATGAAGCGTGGTCCCAATTGGTTAACCGCTACGAGGGCCGGTTGCTTCACTTTGCTCAGGCTAAGCTGCCCCAGCGCGCAGATTGCGAAGATATTGTACAGGAAACATTTGTCTCTTTTCTCAAAAGTTTGAATAATTATCGCCACAATTGTAGTTTTGAAACCTACCTGTTTACTATCATTCGGCGAAAAATTATTGACGCTTACCGTAGAAAACAGTCGAGGGGTAGGGGACTGATTCAGAATATCTATAGGACCACTCGGTATGGCGATCCATGTAATACCTTTGAAAATTTACCTGCCCCGGAGCACACCGGCAGTTGGTACGCCAGACGTGACGAACAGTATCATTTGCAGCAGGAGGCCTTATCAGAAGCCTTGTTGGAACTTGTCAATGACTTTAAGAAACAGTTGAATCTTCGCGACCTGGAAATCGTCGAACTAATCTTTTACTGCCATCTATCAAACCATGATATTGCTCAAATAATGAATCTAAAAGAAAAAAACATCGCGCTCATTAAACACCGTTGCCTTAAAAAGGTTCGAAATAATGTTGCAAAATTGAAAATGTCCATGGAGCCGCTATCAGATAATTTCGAGAATATGCTGAACGAAGTTTGGCAGCAACAGCGTCTCAGCTGCCCTAAACGCAGCACCATCGGAGCTTACTTGCTGGAGACACTTGATAAGGATTGGCGCTCTTATGTAGAGTTTCACTTGGACAAGCTCGGCTGTCATTACTGCCTGGCCAGCCTCGAAGACCTACGGCGCCAAACAGCAGAAAACAAATCTTCAGCTTTACATGTCCGTATTATGGAATCCACTGTAGGATTTCTCCACAAGCCATAACGGTTCCAAGCCAGTTCTCTACAAAGGCACACGGATTATGTGTCCATTACTCCAACTTACTCGGATTTTTAACTCAAAAACGGAGTTGTGGTTATTTTACCATCGGATTGCTGGTCTGTTTGTCTTTGTAAGGCATAACTGTCGAAAGTTTTGTTTCCCGGAGGGATGAATTAACTGAAAGTGTGCCAATAGCGTGCAGTTTGTTATGAAGTTGGATTCGCTGTATAGTCGAAGAAATTGATAATAAATTAAATAAATTTTAGAATTCGAATGCTGGGAATTAGACACTCCAATCAACAGTGAAAACAGCTTCACTTATTGAATCCAGAATAACATTTTGTTCTTTATTTCCCATTTTCTTTCAAAAACAATATAACATAGACAGTCACAGAATACTACGATCATTGCAAAATTAGCCGGTCTATTTGCTATCCAAATTCAAGATTCCCGACCGAAGCCTTGCCATAAGTGAAGTTATTACCAATTCACAGCCTAAAAATAGCGCGATAGCCGGTCCTATTGAAAAATCAAAAAAATAGGCAAATAGCAGACCTGCCAAAGAGGCCAAAGTGACTGCTGCCCAGGCAATAAACATTCGCAAACCCCATTGTGTAGAAAACAGAGCTGATATTGTGGCTGGAATAATAAGAAATGAAAAAACAGTTACAACGCCAGTGACTCGAACTGCAAGTGTAATCACTACTCCCAGCAAAGCATAGAATACAAAATCC
>CAZIKS010000255.1:0-4597 GCA_964539795.1 uncultured Pirellulales bacterium | reverse complement strand
CTGTTGGCGCAGCAGTTTACCACATCGACCCGGTAAGCGGCAGCGACACCAGCGGCGACGGTAGTTTGTCAAGCCCATGGAAATCGTTTGCAAACATAATTACCTATTACACAAGTAGTTACAGGCCTTCCGGCTGGGTAAATATCGCCCCGGGTGACACTATTTACCTTATGAATGGTACTCATAATACGATAGTGCACCCCGGCGACGGCGGCGGTGCCAGCGGCGGCGGCTCACACATAGCCTATTTCCGACACGAGGACGGAACCAGCAGTAACTGGATTTATATTAAGGCCTATCCGGGCCACAATCCCGTCCTGGATCCGCAATACAACGGCAAAGGAATCAACATCTATCAGTGCGAATACTGGGATGTATCAGGTGTTGAGATTAAAAATGGATCCAGCCGTGGAATCGATATTGGAGACTCAAGCCACATAACAGTTCACGATGTGGAAATTCATGATACCGATGGCAGGAATGACAATAACGTCACCGGACTGGAAGTTGGTAATACCGGGTATGTAGAAGTTTACAACTGTGTTTTTTATGACAATTATGATCGTACAGGTGCCCAGGGCCACCCGGCTAACAGCACCGGTATGGTATGTTTTAACGGATTTAACCCGAATCAGGGAGATGTAACTGTCCACGACTGTCTGTTTTATCAAAACCAGCCTACCTCGTCAATATCAGGAGCGGGCCTGAAATATAAGCACGCCAACCAGAACCCGGCCGCTGGTTTTTACGTCTATAATAACACTTTTCGTAATAACAAATACTTCGGCGTAGCATCAGGAACCGCAAATACTCATGTCCATCACAACCTGATTGTCGACGGTGGTTCTATCCGCAGTAAGGATGAGGGAGGGATTACACATCAAACCAATCAGCTCTTTGAGTATAACACTATTTATAAATCCAAAGCGTTCTATTTCAACCCTTCTACCAACTACATAAATGCTGATTTTCCCGATGACCCGACAAACGTGGTGTTTCAAAATAACATTGCTTATGATGATGCCGGTTCTTACGACAAATACAGCGGAATGGTTGATGTCGGCACTTATATAGAAGATGACCTCTATAATATTACTGTTGCTGCGTTAACTTTCAGTAACAACTGCTATTACAATCCGAATACCGCCTGTAAGTTTAACTTCGCAGGCGGCGGCTGGGCCAGTTGGGGCGGCTCATTCACTTTCTCAGGGTGGCAATCAGAATACGGATATGACACCGATTCAGTCGAGGCCAACCCATTATTTGTTGACCCTGACAACGACGACTTTCACTTACAGGGCGGCTCGCCGGCTCAGGGTATGGGTATGTATGCCGGTACAGGACCTCAGCCGCCGGGACAGGCAAGCAATCCCAGCCCGAACAATGGCGCTACCAGCGTGAGCGTCGATGCCGACCTTAGCTGGAGTGCAGGCTCAGGAGCTACTTCAAGCGATGTGTACTTCGGCACCGATTCAACCCCTGATGCAGGTGAGTTCCAGGGCAACCAGACGGCAACAACCTTTGACCCCGGCACAATGGCCAATAGTACAACATACTACTGGCGTATCGACGAAATCAACGCTGAAGGTACTACCACCGGTAATGTCTGGAATTTCACAACTGAAGCAGCTCCGCAGCCGCCGGGACAGGCGAGCAATCCAAGCCCAGCCGACAGTGCTACGGATGTAAGTATAACCGCCGACCTCAGTTGGACCGCTGGCTCAGGAGCCACAAGTCATGATGTTTACTTCGGCACTGATTCAACACCGGATGCAGGCGAGTTCAAGGGTAACCAGACTGCAACAACTTATGACCCCGGCACTATGAGTTATAATACCACCTATTACTGGCGTATAGATGAAGTAAATGCTGCGGGCACAACCGCAGGCGCGGTATGGAGTTTCACAACTGAATCTGCTCCATCCCCGCCGGGACAGGCTTCCAATCCAAGCCCGGCTGATAGTGCCACCGAGGTTAGCGTTGCCGCTGATTTGAGCTGGACCGCCGGTTCCGGTGCAACTTCGCACGATGTTTACTTCGGCACAACCAGTCCGGGAACTTTCCAAGGCAACCAGACCGAAACAACCTATGACCCGGGCACGATGAGTTATGATACGACGTACTACTGGCGTATTGACGAAGTCAATGCCGCAGGCACAACCACCGGTGCAGTCTGGAGCTTTACAACAACAGCTACGGCCCCGACGAACGAGTGCGATAATTGGCAGACGCTCCATCCGGAATGGATATTCTGTGATGACTTTGAAAGCACCGACCCGATGGTCGGAACCGGCAGGTATTTCGAATACGACAGCGACGGAGGTGATTTTGTAGCCACAGATGGTATTGGAGTCGATAATTCCAAGGCAATGAGAGTAATATATCAGTCCAGTGAGGTAGGTGCAGGTAGCTTCAAACTTGGATTCGGCAGAACTCCAAGCAGCTATTTTGACAAAGGGATTCGCAATACCGAAGACTTCAGGGATGTTTATTACAGGTTATATCTGAAGATGCAGGACGGCTGGCAGGGTCAGCCACAGAAACTGTCAAGAGCGATGGTTTTTGCAGCTTCTGACTGGTCACAGGCGATGATAGCCCATCACTGGGGCAGCGGCCAATATTATATCGCTGTTGACCCGGTAAGCTGTGTAAATGCAAGCAGCCAGGTGGTCTGTGTTGGCTATAATGACTTTGCCAATATGGAATGGCTTGGCGGCCAGGCCGGAACAACACCAATCTTCGACTCAGACAATGACGGCATCTGGCATTATGTAGAGCACCATATCAAGCTCAACGACCCCGGGCAGGCCAACGGTATCGAGGAGGTCTGGATAGATGGTGCGCTTGATGCAAGACGGGATAATCTTGATTTCGTAACGTCTTACACAGATTACGCCATAAACGCTGTTTTCGTTGAGAATTACTGGGACGATGGCGCTCCCGCTTTATTGGAGCGTTACATAGATAATTTCGTAGTTTCAACCCAGCCCATCGGCGAATGGACCGGCGGCGGCCCGACACCTCCGGGACAGGCTTCCAACCCAAGCCCGGCAGATAGCGCAACCGACGTTAGCATTACGGCTGATTTAAGCTGGACGGCAGGCTCAGGTTCCACATCAAGCGATGTGTACTTTGGAACAACCAGCCCCGGCACTTTCCAGGGCAACCAGACCGCTACGACGTTCGACCCCGGAACTATGGCAAACGATACGACATACTACTGGCGCATCGATGAAATCAATGCTACCGGCACAACCACAGGAACTGTCTGGAGCTTTACAACAATAGTTGCGGCGCCGGCTCAGGCAAGCAGTCCGAGTCCGGCCGATAGTGCTGCAAATATAAGTATAACCGCAGATTTAAGCTGGACCGCAGGTTCTGGTGCGACAAGCCACGATGTATATTTCGGTACCAGCAGCCCCGGAACATTCCAGGGCAACCAGACCGCTGCGACCTTTGACCCCGGCACAATGGCCAATGATACGACTTATTACTGGCGTATTGACGAGCTCAATGCCGGCGGTACGACAACCGGTACCGTCTGGAGCTTTACAACCATTGTTGCAGCTCCCGGCCAGGCGAGCGGTCCAAGTCCGGCTGATAGCGCTACAAATATAAGTATAACCGCAGACCTTAGCTGGACTGCAGGCTCCGGTGCAACAAGCCACGATGTCTATTTTGGCACTTCCAGCCCCGGTACGTTCCAGGGCAACCAGACAGCTACTACATTCGACCCCGGCGCTATGGCCAACAGTACGACTTATTACTGGCGTATCGACGAAGTCAATGCCGGCGGAACCACTAACGGCGCTGTATGGAGTTTTACAACGATTGTTGGTGCTCCGGCTCAGGCAACCAATCCGAGTCCTGCCAACAGTGCCACAAATATAAGTATAACCGCAGATTTAAGCTGGACGGCTGGCTCCGGTGCAACATCTCACGATGTGTACTTCGGCACCAGCAGTCCCGGTACGTTCCAGGGCAACCAGACCGCTACGACGTTCGATACCGGTACAATGTCCAATGATACGACATATTACTGGCGTATTGACGAGGTCAATGCAGGCGGCACAACGGCAGGTTCTGTCTGGAGCTTTACGACAATAGTCGCAGCCCCCGGCCCGGCCACCAGTCCAAACCCGGCCGACAGTGCTACGGATATATCCGTTGATGCCGACCTTAGCTGGACAGCAGGTTCTGGTGCCGCATCTCACGATGTGTACTTCGGCACTTCCAGCCCCGGCTCATTCCAGGGCAACCAGGCCGCTACTACGTTTGATACAGGTACAATGTCCAATGATATGACATACTACTGGCGTATTGATGAGGTCAATGTCGGTGGTACGACAGATGGTACCGTCTGGAGCTTTACAACAATAGTCGCAGCACCCGGTCAGGCCAGCAGTCCAAACCCGGCTGACAGTGCTACGGATGTAGACGCTGACGCCGACCTAAGCTGGACAGCAGGCTCCGGTGCAACAAGCCACGATGTGTACTTCGGCACTTCCAGCCCCGGAACATTCCAGGGCAACCAGGCCGCTGCGACCTTTGACCCCGGCACAATGGCAAACGATACGACCTACTACTGGCGTATCGA
>CAZIKS010000254.1:0-4602 GCA_964539795.1 uncultured Pirellulales bacterium | reverse complement strand
TTGTATCGGGTGTGCTATTTTTTACAAATTTACACAATAAAACGTATCATTTTGTCACTTTTTTTTCGTTTTTTCAGCTTTTTTTTCCCATAAATAAAGCCATTCCCAGCCCCTTCAATTCACCACTGTTGTTGCCTTCAGTTCGGACTGTTCTTATTTTCTCCGATGCTGCGTACATGCGAAATACTGTAAGTTCCTCATTGCGGCCTACGGCAACAACAGCTACAAGTGATGAAAAATCGAATGATTTGCGCAAGTATGCAGGAGCCTGAATAAGATTTTTATCAAATTTTTTTACTCCTCTCTATATAAGCACTTATAAATCTTTGCCCCCTTCAAATTGCACGAATTTTCGACAGAAATGCGCAAGTTCATCCAATTATGGGGAGCGTGTTTTTAAAAACCCCCTCAAAAAAAAGTAGATTTATACCATAAGTATCAGGATGCTATTTTAATGACTACAGAAGTATATAACAGGAGAAATGTCATCCCCGAGAAGAGACTACCTTGGCATGCAACAGCGGATTATGCAAAACAAACCCAATTTACTTGATAACCGAATGAACATAAGCCCAGTTATAACAAAGCATTACGACAATTTTCATCTCCTCGGACGCCGCAAAAACAAACCCAATTCAAAGCCAATCTCAAAAATGCCAAAATGAACCTAAATTCTGTTAAAACAAAGGATTATAGAAACCAACCACCTCTTTGCCCTCAGGCAAAACAAACCCAATTCAAAGCCGATCAAACCCAATTTCCCTTTTATCTTGTGCATATTTAACGTTCTCACCGTGCAATTTTCTATAAATTTGCACCGTATTTATATAAAAAATTCCCTCAGTTTATTTAAAAGTCCGAAAAAACACTCAAAACGTGAACATTTTTTGCGTTTTTTCGCCTTTTTTAATAATAACTCTCAAAGCAAACTCCTCTTATTTGGCCGTAATCAAACCATTTCTTATATTTTAAATAGAAAGAAAAGAAACAACCTGACTAACTCTTAATTGTTCTCTGGAAAGGAACTTACAATGGGTGATGACTCAATAGTAGTGCACGTTACCCACGAAGCGGTAGGAAAAATCGGCGGTATAGGAACTGTCCTGCAGGGTTTTTTCACCTGCAAATCCTACCTTGACGAAGTTGACCGCTCAATTCTTGTCGGCCCGTTGTTTTCAACCGATGGTCCCGCATCCCAGCGACTTGGTGAAAACGGCGAAGTCCTCTATTCTTCCATCGACGGCCTGGCATACACAAAATATGCACCGGCTTTTCGTATGCTCGAAGATTTCTATAATACCGGCATTGTTTACGGCAGGAAAACATTCGTCGATAAAGATACATCTGTAAAAAGTTCGGTCGAAGTGCTGCTTGTTGATGTCAGGAACATCAACATAAACCTGCTCAACGAATTCAAAAGACGTATGTACGAGCGATTCGGTATTCGCAGCGACCTATACGAACACATCTGGGAATGTGAACAATATGTCAGATTGGCTCCTGTGGCCATCGCAGCGCTGAAAGAAATCGACGCAGCCGAAGACTCGACTGTCATTATCTCTCACGAGTTTATGGGAATGGCTACGGTACTTGCGGGCATTCTCGAGACTTGCTGCGATTTCAAAACCGTTTTTTATGCCCATGAGGTGGCTACAATACGCCGTATCGTGGAAAAGCACCCGGGTCACGACACAATGTTTTACAACGTTCTCAGGAAAGCCCAGGAAAACGGTCTTTATGTTGATGAAGTGTTCGGTGAACAGGATGATTATTTTAAGCATGCTTTCGTGGAAGCCTCGAAGTATTGTGATGCGATATTTGCAGTGGGAGACTGCATCTCCGATGAGTTGAAGTTTCTGGCCCCGGAGTTTGAAACTGCCAATATCAATATAGTTTATAACGGCATACCCGCATACAAAATCACCACCGCCAAAAAGCAGCGGTCGAAAGAAAAACTACAGGGGTATTGTGATTCCCTGTTGGGTTACAGGCCCGATTTTGTCTTCACGCATGTTACAAGATTAGTGCAGAGCAAAGGACTTTGGCGGGACCTGCGCGTGCTCGAACATCTGGAAGACGAATTCAGAACCCGGGGCAAAACCGCAGTGATGTTTTTACTTTCCACCGAAACTGCACAAAGAGACATCAGCGATATCATTAACATGGAATCAACATATAACTGGCCTGTGGCACATCGTGAGGGTCATCCCGACCTTTCCGGCGGCGAGGCCGGCTTCTATACAGCCATACAACAGTTCAATGCTGCAAGCCGAAACATAAAAATTATTTTTATAAATCAGTTCGGATTCGACAGGAAAACCTGCGGCAACAGAATGCCGGAGGATATGGAGTTTATGGATATCCGCAGGGGAAGTGACGTCGAATTTGGAATGAGTATTTACGAACCGTTCGGCATAGCCCAGCTTGAGCCGTTGACTTTCGGCGGGATTTGTGTGGTCAGCAGCATCTGTGGATGCTCGGGTTTTCTCTGTGAGGTTGGAGGCGAAAAAAGTGTCAGGAATATAATTATTGCCGATTATACTAATTTGGATTCGGCCCTGCGCAGCGGGGACGATAGCAAACCTGCGAAGACAAGTATCCAGGCCCATCTGCGGATTGACCGTTCGGTGCGCGATCGGATAGAAAGCAGCGTTAGCAACAAAGTCGCAGTTCAGATAATTCGACGCCTGGAAGCCGATGAATCCGGGATTGAAGATATGGTTCAGACCGGCTATGAACTCGCGAAAAAAATGAGTTGGGATGCAGTGGTCAAAAACCGTTTATTGCCCGGTTTGCACAATGTCCTGAACAAAAAAATCCCAGAAACATCTTTTCAAATAAATAAGCAATATTAGCATTTCAACGATAGCATATCTTTTACTTGACCACTGGCAGGAAAGTGATTAAAATTGCCGGCTGTGGGCAATCCTAAGAAAAAACCGGTTATTGGAATTTTGGGTGGTATCGGCTCTGGCAAGAGCACAGTCGCCGCCGAATTTGGCAAATTAGGCTGCGGGGTAATCGACGCCGACGAAATCGCCCATAAGCTGCTCGAAAAAAAAAATGTAAAAGAAAAAATAATTACCCTTTTTGGGCCGGTACTGGATTCGGCGGGAAAAATCGACCGCAAAAAACTGGCCGACATCGTTTTTGCCGACGCCGATAAGCTCTCTGCGCTTACCGGAATACTTCATCCATTTGTTTTGACCCGCACAGAACAGCTTATAAACCAATATAATCAGGAAAATCAGGTCGAGGCAATTGTGTTGGATATGCCATTATTGATGGAAGTCGGCTGGGAAAAACGCTGTGATAAGTTGATTTTTGTTGATTGTGAACGGCCATTAAGAGTCAATAGAATGAAGAAAATGGGGCTTTTTGACGAAAATAAATTTAAAATCAGAGAAAATTTTCAGATTTCTCTGGACAATAAGGTTGCCATAGCCGAAAATACCATAAACAACAATTCTGGCTTATCGGCTTTGGTCAGACAAGTCGCGGATATTTTCTTTGGTATTATAATAAATGGGTGAGTGGGGTTTACTGTAAAACACTCGTATGTTGAATACCCGTTTTTAAGATATTAAGTTTATTTCTACTGTTTTTTAAGTTCAAATCTTATTGAGTTCCTAACGTAAGGTTATTTAATTTAATCAGAGATATATCACAAAGGCAAAAGGAGTAATTATGGCTAAATCCGCCGCAAAAAACGGAAAACGCGCCTCAAAAAAACGCAGGTCAACAAAAGCAAAAGCCCCTGTTGAGGAACAGACCACCGCACAAGTAAATTCCGAGACTTCACAGGAACAGCAGTCCGACTCGGCTGTAGCTACAGCTGAGAATGACCTCAACGCCGGAACAAAGAGTGCAACGGATAAAGACGTCAAAAAAACCGAAGAAGAATCCACACACGCAAAATACGAGCGGATTAAAAAAGGCAACTTGTATCTGACGGATTTGCAGAAGCTAAATGTCTCGGAACTGCATGATCTTGCCAGAAAGGAAAACATTAAAGAATTCAGCGCCCTTAAAAAGCAGGACCTGATTTTCAGAATCCTCAAAGAGCGTATTCGTCAAAGCGGCCTTATGTATGGCGAAGGTGTACTCGAAGTCCTTCCTGACGGCTACGGCTTTTTGCGAAATCCCGATTATAACTACCTGTCCAGCCCGGACGATATCTATGTTTCACCTTCTCAAATCAGGCGTTTTGGACTGCGGACAGGAAACATCGTATCAGGCCAAATCAGACCGCCGAAAGAATCGGAGAAATATTTCGCACTTCTGCGGGTTGAAGCCATCAATTACGAAGATCCGGACAACCTTTCCGAGAAAGCGGTATTTAGCGATTTGACGCCTTTGCATCCGGAGGAACGTCTTATACTTGAGACCACGCCGGAAGAATTGAATATGAGAATAATTGACATGGTAACGCCGGTGGGAAAGGGCCAGCGGGGTCTGATTGTGGCTCCACCGCGAACCGGAAAGACAGTACTTTTGCAGAAAATCGCAAACGCCATAAGTACAAATTGCCCGGAAGTGAGACTGATAGTGCTGCTAATTGACGAAAGACCGGAAGAAGTTACGGAAATGCAGCGAAAAACC
>CAZIKS010000253.1:0-4701 GCA_964539795.1 uncultured Pirellulales bacterium | reverse complement strand
TTCGACCCATTGGCCGCGAGCATAAGAGCCGAAAAGGATAATCATGTGTGCGGATGGGAACTGGCGGCGGATGATTTTAACGATACGCTTTAGTTCATCGCGTTTGTATTGCGGCAGATGTATTAGAGACTTCTTCATAGGCAGATAGTATAGCATTTTAAGACAAAGGTACAAGGCTTTATTTGGTTAATCCCAATCGCAATTTAAGATTGCGAGGTGCTGCCGGAGGCCGTAATGAGGGGCATACAGAGTTTCGCAGGTTCTAAGCGGCGGAGAAAATAAGGATAGTCCGAACCGGAGGCAATACAATAGATTATAATCGTATTTTTGAAGGTCCTTTTATGCAAACGTATGTTCAAAACACTCCTCGTTTTTTGCAGTTCCTCACAGGCTGTTTTTGCAAGATTAGGATTGACACAACGTATTTTTTGTGTATAATGTATATTGTTGGTGTGTGGTTTATTACTGGTAACAGCATAAGTATTATCACTTCACAAACCGGAGGAGTGGTTGCCACGCCTTAAAACGTGTGTTTGTAATCATAATGTCGTTTTGCTATAGACTTATGACAACAAGGTCTCATAGAGAGACTGTTTTTTTAATCTTTTGAGGCAAGGATTTTCAATGTCAAAAAAACTGTTGTTTGCGATTTCCATAATTTTTCAGCTTTTTGTTTTTTCAGGAACCGTTTTCGGTGAAGTCGGGCTTATCGGCTGGTATAAATTCAATGAAATTTCCGGTACCACTGCCAACGATGATTCGGGCTATGACAATCACGGTACGCTCGGGGGCAGTGCCGAGTGGGCACCGGGGGAAGGTTTCGAGGGGGGAGCTGTCAGTTTCAGCAATGCAAGGGGAAGCGACCACGTTGAGATACCAACGACTTCGATGTCGCCTTCTTCAATGACAATCGTCCTTAGAGCCAAGCTGGTCGGGCCCGAAGTAGGCACACGGTACATCTTCGGTCACACATCAAACCCCTCGGGAGGATACGTTGACAGGGTACAGCTTTATATGGATGGGGCCGTGATGAATACCGAACTTGACCTCGGTCTCGGTGATAACCATACATTAGACGAAGCAATAGTCACCCTTGACACAGAGGTCTGGTATCACCTTGCTCTTGCCTGGAGCGGGGGCACTTATAATCTTTATGTTGACGGGGTCCGCGAAAGCTCAGGGTCTTATTCGGGCTTAAGCACTTTTTCCTCTTTCATGCATGTAGGTAACTCCGGCCAGGGGGCACCTATTGAAGCATTCGACGGGCTTATCGACGACGTTCGTATATATAATCGCGCACTTAGCGAGCCGGAGATTCAAAGTCTCTATTCACCCACGAAAGCAACGAATCCCATCCCGAGCGACGGCGCGACAGATATACCTGTGGATGTGACTGTCAGCTGGACGGGGGCCAGCGGGGCGACGATGCGAAATGTATATTTCGGGACCGATGCATGTAGCCCGCCGCTATTGTATGAAGAATGGCCGAGTACAAGCTTCGGGCCCAACACCCTCGATGTAAATACAACTTATTACTGGCGTATAGATGAGATAGAAGGGTCGGTAACGACTACCGGCGATGAGTGGAGTTTCACAACCGAACCCGGACGCGCCACGGACCCTGAGCCGATTAATGGAGCCGATTTTGTTCCATTGAATGTCATACTTAGCTGGTCTGCCGGGATAGGCGCCGAATCACATGATGTGTATATGGGGACCGAGCCAGGCAGTTTAGTCCTGGAAGAAGCAGGCCTGACAATTGCGTCTTATGAGCCCGGAGTGCTTGAGCCGGGGACAACTTACTATTGGCGGATAGACGAGAACAACGCTTCAGGCGGCTCTACCGGCGATATCTGGAACTTCAAGACGGAGGGAAAGGCTTATAATCCGAACCCCGGTGACCAGGGTGGAAATGTGGCAACTAATCAAGTGCTCAGCTGGTCAGCAGGAATTGACAGTGGCGTCGAAGATGTATATTTCGGAACCGACTTCGATGAAGTAAACGATACAATCCGGCCTTATGGCGACGTCAATCGTGATAACTATGTTGATTTTATGGATATAGAGATATTTGCCGAGCAGTGGCTGAGCAATCCGGAGGGTCTTGATATGTCAGCAGATATCAATTTGGACGGCAATGTGAATATGATTGACCTTGCACTGATAGGGAATGACTGGCGGGGTTGGGCCGGAGATGTTTTCAAAGGGACTCAGGCTCTCGTTAGCCAGGAGTTTAATCCGGGGACACTTGCGGAAGAAACGACATACTACTGGCGTGTGGATGAGATTAAAGGGGCCAGAAGATATAGAGGTGACGTCTGGAGTTTCACAACGTTAGTTCCAGACCTGGCGGCATTTCCCAGCGCCGAGGGCTGGGCATCGACGACACCGGGCGGTCGGGGCGGAGAAGTGATAAAGGTAACCAACCTCAATGCGTCAGGTCCCGGCAGCCTGGCAGCGGCATGTGCGACATCCGGGCCGCGAATAGTGGTCTTTGAGGTCAGCGGTGTAATAAACGGCACAGTAAATATTACCGAGCCATATATTACTATCGCCGGTCAGACGGCACCGGGGGGTGGTATAACGATTGAGGGTATGGTAAAATCCTACGGTTATGCCGTTCATGACGTGATTATTCGACATGTGAGGGTTCGGCCGCTTCCCACGACCGGCAGCGGGGGCGACGCATTTCAGCTTGGGGGCGTAGGGACGTATAATATAATACTGGACCATTGTTCGATGTGCTGGGGTAACGATGAGGTTGTTGACTTTTACAATGCCCATGATATGTCAGTTCAGTGGTGCACTATCGAGGAGTCTGACCCGGAGGGCCATCCGAAAGGTGAGCATAACTTCGGAATGATATCAGCGGCAACGGATTGTGGCGCAGTTTCAGTACATCACAACCTCTGGGCACACCATTACAGGCGAGTACCGTGTATGGCTCCTTACAGGAGCAATGCCGCCGATGACTTCAGAAACAACCTAGTTTATGACTGCTACGGCGGTCTTACTCACGACGGGCACTCTCCGGGGATACAAAGCCCGCTCAATAATCTGAATAATTACTGGAAACGCGGTCCAAGCTGCTGGACGAAAATATATCCTTTCGCAACTATTACCGGAGTTGACTACTACATCGACAATAACTATTTTGAGGACTGGGGTATTCAGGGCCCTCCCCAGTACTGGACGTACGGGAGTACTCCTTCATGGGTACAGTTTAACAATAATGGTAATGCTATTGCATTGCCAGGGTATGTTCCGCCTATTACCACTGACCCGGTGATGGATGTGTGTGATATCGTGCTGGAAAAAGCCGGCGCCTGGCCGAGGGACAGAGTTACACTTCGTACTATCGACGAGGTAATAAATGGAACCGGTTCATACGGCAGAGACGCACCTGCTGCGCCGAGTGACGCATGGTTTATGGATGGTCTTACTCCGACAGCTCCGCCGGTAGATAATGACAATGACGGCATGCCGGATGACTGGGAAACGGCTCACGGCCTGAATCCCGGCAATCCCGCTGACGCTACAACGATCGTTCCTGCCGGAGCATCGCCCGGCGATCGGCACAAAAACTACACCTATATCGAGTACTACATCAACGAATTGGCGGACAATCTTGTGCCGTAATAACAGCGAAGCTGATAATTGAATTTTTCAAGCCCGGTGGTCCTCTTGACTGCTGGGTTTTTCTATTCAGTTATAGTTTTTTGCAACTCATGGCCCCTTTTTGCGAATGTATGTTCAAAACGTTCATCATTTTTGCAATTTTTGTGGTTTTGTGAGATATTTGGTGTGTTGGTTTTAGTCAGGTCGTATAAATACAGTAGGCATTGAAACATAAAAAGGGTTGCTACTTCAACGGCCAATCATAAGGACAGTAACAGAGGCAGTCTTCAATGAATTTTTCCAAATCGAGATAGTCTACAATATCATATTCGTCCTTACACAGGTCCGCAACTACCGAATCGAGAAGATAAGGATTAAGCTATCATAACTTCGCTGCAGTTTTCTCAGCGATGTTTTTTGAGCAAGTACCATAAAGTTTGGCTTTAAGTTTGTGGGGAATGGGAGTATATTAGTTAGACCAGCCGAACGGCCGGTTCGAAGAAGTAATAGGTCAGATTTTTAACACAGGAGGTTCGATATGCTGCGAGGAAAATTACGGGACAGCGGGCAGAGGCACGCTGATAAGCAGGAGCCAGAGAAAAGGAATAAAAAAATCAGCAGGCGGAGTTTTTTGAGCGGTGCTGCGGCTGTTGCAGGCTTTACGATAGTTCCCCGCCATGTTTTGGGAGGCGCCGGTCATAGTCCGCCGAGTGAGAAGCTCAATATAGCCGCTATTGGCGTGGGTGGTCGGGGGCGCAGTAACATTGCCGCCTTAGCGGGTGAAAACATTATTGCGCTGTGTGATGTAGATGAGGTTCGAGCTGCAGAAACGTTTAAGAAATTTCCGAAAGCGAAAAAATACCGAGATTTTCGCCGAATGCTGGACAAAGAAAAAGGCATTGATGCGGTGGTGGTATCGACGCCTGACCACATCCACGCTGCGGCGAGTATGGCGGCTATCAAGATGGGTAAGCACGTGTATTGTGAAAAGCCGCTGACGCATTCGATTTATGAAACCCGCCGGCTTACCACCTCAGCCCGCCAATCCAAGGTCGCCACACAAATGGGTACCCAGGGGCATTC
>CAZIKS010000252.1:0-4771 GCA_964539795.1 uncultured Pirellulales bacterium | reverse complement strand
ATCACAACTCAAGCCTTTTTCAATCTATCCCCAAACTTTGGGACGATACTAATTTATTTCGTCTCGCGGCTGTCGCCAAGCCGGACAATCGTATATGGCAAAACTCCTAAAAGACCAGCCAAAAGCACGATTACTATCCATATTCCGCTGCCGCAGTTTCTCCTTCGTATATCCTGATACACCCAGACTGCCAGAAGGATGTGCACAACCAAACATATAATCACCAATGGAGCCATCTTTTCGCCACTGTTGCCTTTGACATGCTTTGGCTGCTTTAGTGCTTTGTATTTATGCTCAAGAACAAGGCCTCGTTCCTTCAAATCCAGTTCACGCATCCTGCGATGAAAATCAAGCTCAGCCTCCTGCTCCTCCATTTCCAACTGCATCCGCCGCAGATGTATCTGACGTTCAATGTCTTCCTGTCGTTCTCTCGCCTCATCATCTTCACCGCCAAAAACCATTGCAGGGAAAAACATGGCTACTAACAGGCTGATTAAAACATATCCTCTCATATCGTATCTCCTTAAAATTTACTTAAAAAACACAATAATTCATTAATTCTGCCATAAAATCTCTACCATCCTGAAACATATATAGCCAAATTTCAATGTTTGTGCTTATCTATTGCGAGCTTGTTCTACAACAATTTTGCTCATAATTTCCGCATTGCCGTCCCTGCCTGTGAATATTTTGAATTGTGCCAGAGCCTGGTTTACAAACATCGATATGCCGTCAATAGTCTTTGCGCCGGCCTGCCTGGCCTGCTTTATAAGCAAAGTTTCAGCAGGATTATAGACCGTATCAAAGACCACCATCTCCTTTTTCAAGTAATCCTGTGGCAGAGGCGTTGCCTCGACATTCGGGTGCATCCCGATACTGGTGCAATTAATAATAATCTTCGCATCGATTTGGCTCAAAGCGTCGAGACCGGCATATTTACACTTGAATTCTTCTGCAAGGGCCTGGGCCTTACTGACGGTTCGATTATAAATAGTGATTTTTGCACCAACATCGGTTAAACCGGCCACTACCGCCCTACCAACTCCGCCGGCCCCAATGACTGCAACGGTGGTGTTGTGCAAATCATGCTTTTTTATGCCGATTGCAGATACAAGCGCATTCATTGCACCGGCATAATCGGTATTGTAGCCGCTGATTCTGCTGTTAAGCCCTATTTTCAGCGTATTGACCGCCCCGATATCAGCAGCCAGGGATTCAAGAAATTCACCCGCCCCGCTGACATAATCAAGGGCATGAGCCTTGTGAGGAATGGTTACACTAAAACCTCTAAATCCCAGCCATTTTCTATCAAGAACGTTATGCATAAACTCATCAAAACCCTTTTTGCTGCCCTCAACCAGCAAAGGCAGATACAACATATTTGCCCCGATGTCTTCAAAGCAGGCATTATGCACAGCCGGGCTTAATGAATGAGCTACCGGTGAGGCTATGACCCCAAAAAGCTCGGTATCTGAGTTGATAGAATCATACCGGTACAGGTTTCTAAATTCCCCGATGGTCAACTGTCCCGGCGCTGTTGCAGATTTGTCATCTATGCTCGCAAAAGTAACAAAGCTGCCCAGTTTCTTAGCAATGATTCTGCTGATAAGGCCAGCTTCGCTCATGCAAAAAACTATGCGTTCACCATTGGTTTTGTGCAGTAAATCAAAGCCGTCAAAACAATCGTTGATGTGATTAGCTGTATAAACCAGCTTGGCAATAGCTTCAGGGCAGGTCTCCAAAATTTCTGCGTGGAGGTTGTCAATATCAGCAAATTTCGTCTCAAAATTGTGGACCGACAATATCAGTCTTGTCTTTGAAGTTTTAGACAGGGCTGAATCGATTCTTTCGCGGTTTTTTGCTGATAAGTAATTTTCATACTCTAAGTCAATAAATTCGGCGCCGCTTTCTACAGCTCCTATGAGCACATCAATCCGCAATTGGTCGGGATAGCTTTTTGCACCACCCTGCCGCGTGTCACGACAGGTTACGATTATTGGTAACTGCCGGCTGGAATTGCTTTTAGCTTCAGCAATCAACCTTTTAACCAAATCGACACTGAGGTCTTGGAGGTAATCGACTCGTAACTCCAGCATCTCGGCGCCGCCGGTTGCGGCTGCCTTAATTTGTAACGCCGCCTGTTCGAAATTTTCTGCTGCTATCGGAACGGTTAAGTTTGTCTCCATAATCCGCATATATAACAGCCATTTCCCATAAATGCAAGTCCAAAACCGACTTATACAACATAGGAGTCTAAAGTGTTGCATTTATTACATAGATAGAATAATATAACATGTTTGTTCTGGAACATAGCAAAGTGTTGTCGTTTAGGAAAACATAAATACTGTACTGTTAAACTGTAATGAATGAGCTTAAGGTTACAATACCAGCCGTAGAATCTGCAAGTTACCGTATTGAAATCGGCATAGAAACTCTCGGCTCTTTGTACGAGCGTATAGAGGCTGATTTTAGCCTGTATAATAAGTTTATCGTTACCGACAAAAACCTGGTCTCAGCCGGTCATTTGCAAGCGTTTTTAGGCCACAGAGAGGTTCCTGCTTTCATAATCGAGCCTGCCGGGGAGATTTCGAAGAACATCGATACTGTAGTTTCAATAATAGAAGCGATGGAAAAGGCGTCTCTTGGCAGAGATACCCTCATTATCGCTCTCGGAGGCGGGACAGTCGGCGATATTGCCGGTTTCGCCGCTTCTATTTTCAAAAGAGGGATTCCGGTCGTTCAGATACCCACTACAACAGTGTCGCAGGCTGATTCTGCGGTAGGCGGCAAAACAGGTGTGGATTCGAGTATAAGCAAAAATGCCTTCGGGGCATTCTGGCAACCGGCCGCTGTTTATATTGATGCTGCCACTTTAAAGACGCTTGAGGACAGGGAATTTCGGGCTGGGCTGGTTGAATCTGTGAAGCATGCTCTCATAGCCGATAGTGAATATTTTGATTTTCTCGAAGGCAATATCGATGCGATTTTAGGGCGAAATCCGGATTTACTTGAAAAAATCGCATATTTTAACTGTAAAATCAAAGCGGGCGTTGTTGAGGCTGACCCAAATGAGAAGAATCAGCGGAGGATGTTGAATTACGGCCATACCGTCGGCCACGCCGTCGAATCAGCCAGCGGGTTCGAATTATTGCACGGAGAGGCCATAGCCGTAGGAATAATTGCAGCCGGGCTAATTGAAATTGAACTTGGTCTGGGCACGGCTGAGCGGCTTGAGAGAGTCCGGAAACTCTTGAAAAAACTCGGTGTACCGGTAACAATACCCTCGAATTTAAGCCAAAAAACACTGCTGGAAACGATACAACGCGATAAAAAAGCCGTAAATAAATGGCCCAAATTCGTCTTAATTGATAAAACAGGGCACGTTTATTGCCGAAATGGAGAATGGGCAATTGAAGTTGAAAGGGATTTGGTGGAAAAAATATTGGCTCAGTTGTATGAGCAAGAATAGCTGGAAGTGATATTATGTACAGAGAAAAAATCAAAGTATTAGACTGCACAATCCGCGACGGCGGGCTTATTAACAACCATTATTTTACAGATGAGTTTGTTCGCGGTATCTATGAGTTGCTTTCAAAAAGCGGCATCGACTATATGGAACTGGGTTATCGAAACAGCAAGGAACTGTTTCCGACAACGGATTATGGTGCATGGAAGTACTGTGACGACAAAAAGATACGGGAGATTACGGCCGGCATTGAATCAGATTTGAAACTCAGCATAATGGTTGACGCACACAGGGTTAAGGAACAAGAGTTTGTTCCCGTCGATGAAAGCCCAGTTGATATGATTCGAGTTGCGACTTATGTCAAAGATGTCGACAAGGCCATAGAACTTATAAACAAATGCCACAACTTAGGTTATGAAACGACGGCCAATATTATGGCAATCTCAACCGAAATCGAATTTGACCTTGTAGAGGCTCTTAAACAATTAGGAGAAACAGCCGTAGATGTTGTTTATGTTGTTGATAGTTTCGGTGCATTATACTGTGAGCAGATAGAATACCTTGTTAAATTGTACCAGAAATACCTGCCGGGAAAGGAGGTAGGTGTTCACTGCCATAACAACCAGCAGTTGGCCTACGGCAATACGATTGAGGGCATTATCCATGATGCCAACTACGTTGACGGGTCTCTTTACGGCATCGGGCGCGGGGCCGGTAACTGCCCGCTTGAATTATTGGTCGGTTTTTTGAAAAATCCTAAGTTCAAGCTAACACACATTTTAAAGGCGATACAGGATTATATGCTGCCTTTACGTGATGAGATTGAGTGGGGGTATATGATACCTTATGTTATCACAAGCATCCTAAATGAACACCCTCGCTCGGCGATAGCGATGAGGAAAACCGAAGATAAAGATAAGTACGCCGAGTTCTACGAGGAGATGCGTGAAGGGGTGGATTAGTCATTTCCTGTTGGTTTATTTTTGGGCTAAAAATGGGGGTGAGTGGATTTTGGGTACCCTTGATTTTGGGCTGAAAATGAGGGTGGGGGTTTAAAAAAAGTCAAAAAAATGAAAAAAAAACGACAAAAAGTTCAAAAAAGCGAGGAAAAAGCAGGGAAAGAGAGAAAAATTGAAAAAAAAGCGAAAAAAAGACGCAAAAAAAGCACAGGTTTTTTAATAACCCCGCTCAAGCGCCGCGGTGGCTTTAAGAACACAGGGGCAGCATCGGAGATTGAGTAAAATGTTAAAATAGGTAAGATTTTGTGGGGCAAAATTCCTCTCTCAAAATGAGACTGGTTCAAAT
>CAZIKS010000251.1:3641-4887 GCA_964539795.1 uncultured Pirellulales bacterium | reverse complement strand
CAATGGGACCCACGTTGTAGCCTGCCGGAATCACCAGCGGCAATAAACGCAACCTGATTTTTTACTGCGTCAACTGTTCCGAGAATGTTTGTACTCAAAGATTGATAGGCCCGATTGAGCCGTTCCACTTTTGGCGCATATGTTTCTGTTGCCGCACCAGCGCCTTCAGTTGAAGTGGTCGCCTCGTCAGTAGCCTCAGCATATAAACCACTCGCTTCGGCTGCAGCAATAATCTCTTCGGTAGTCATGGCGACGACATTTCCAGCATCGTCAGTCACGATACCGAATTTACCAACATTGAAATTCAATTCTTCAATTGCTTCTCGAAATAAATTACCCTCAACAACGGCATCGGCCATTGTATTCACAATGGGTTGAATGCCCTCAAAAAACGCGATCTTCGCACTATCAGTAAACTCTTTTAATCCGACCGTGAGCCTATCGAAGCTATCAGTGGCGGAGTCGGTGTTGCCACCGACCTGGTCAATTAGATTGTCGCCAGCCTTCAATGTGGCAGTCAGGAGCGCCATTGCCTTTTCTTCGGCGGTTAATTCATCAACTGTTTTGCCGATTGATTTGGCAAACTGCTCGTTGGCTTCACCGACTTTGACGGTAATACCCAGGTTGTCCAAGATGAGCGGCGATGCGCGCTTGATGCCCGTGGCAATAGATTGGTATAAGAATGAGGTGTCACCTAGAGATGGGTTGAGTTTGTTCGCGGCCTTCGCGATCTCTAGTAATCGCGGGGTTGCATCTGCAAGTTTGATGGCAAGTTGATCGCCTGCGCCAGCCAGAAGAGTCGATGTGGACGACATCAATTCGAGCTGCGAGATAGTTCCTCTTGATGCGACGGTAAGTTGCTTCAATAAATCGGGTGCAGCGCCTACCTTCTTGAGAAGAAATTCAAACGATTCTCCCGTTTGGCTTATGAGCGCGCCTTCTCGACCAATATCGAATGCTTTCTTGGCCGCAAGCATAGCGGCGGTTGCAACTCCTACGGAGGCACCCAGAGCCACCATAGTTTTATCAAGACCGAAGGATGTCTTTTCTGTTTCCGCCAGGGCTTTATTGCCTTTATCGACAGATTTATTCATTGAGTCGATCTGGCGATTGAAGTTACCAATGCCCTTCGCGATTGCTTGTACGCCCATCGGTTGAAGCATAGTCATATTTATTTTCTCCGATGCTTCTGCTTGCGTTTTGCATCATCGATTGAAGCGTCTCTTACATGCACTTCAATCAAATT
>CAZIKS010000251.1:0-3541 GCA_964539795.1 uncultured Pirellulales bacterium | reverse complement strand
GATCTCATCGATGAGGGTTGCCGCGACTGGCACAATACGCGCACGAATACCTGTGCTCAGTACGACAACCTCATCGGCGAGAGAATGTTCTTGTTCTACTGCAACGTCAACAGCGACGCTTTTACTTTTAGTCATTATGATCTCCAATCCGAAGATATTTTGAATTTACATCGAGCCGAGGATGATGATCCCGTCAGTGCCCTCGCCCAATCCAACGGCCACAACAAGTTCAGGTTCGTTCCTGCATGGTGCTATTGCATTGAGTCCGAGCGTTGCCGGCATTACACCATCACCCTGCGGCATCACAACCCAGTCGTTGCCACCATTGTACGTCGCAAGGATTCGGCCAAGTGCCGGATCTGAGACTTGGGTTATATAGCCGATTGAGTCTGTTGCGAACGCAATGTCTGTGATGATCCCGGCACCATCGCCAGTAAACGCTTTCAGCGACCAGTGTGCCCCACGATCAAGCGTGTACCATACAAAACCATTGCTGTCACCGACGAACCATACATCCTTACTCTTGATAGCAACAGCGCCAAGATCGGTTCCGGGGCCAACGGGATTCGTTTCTGTCAATTGCCATGTTTCACCGTCTATGGTGTACACAACCGTCCCGTCATTCCCAACCGCAACAGCCACATTAGCATTCAGGGCGGCCACCGCATTCAGAACAGAAGACGTGGTTGCGCCGTTGTCCTGGATGGTCACGCCAGCTGTAGGATCGGTCATGACATAGATCAAACCAAAGTCACCAACAATCCACGCTTTTGTGCCCACGCTCGCGATGTCGTTCGGTTCTCCACCGGCAATGAAACCATCGGTTACTTCCTGAAACGCGGGGTCAACAATCCCATCAAGTTCGTCAAGATCAACGATGTGAACGGAGTTGGTGTCGTTTGATGGAACAACCAGATAACCCATGACACAGGCAACGGCTGATGGATCTTCTGCCGCGCCAAGCGTGTCGATGTCGTCATCTTCCCAGTTTATGCCTCCATCAACTGTCCACACAACATCTGGAGGAGTTCCAGGAGAGCCGCCCGCTTGTTTCGTCACTGAGTAAAACTTCTCGCAGCCCGTTGATTCATCTTCGCATTCACCACAGCTTATCGTATCGCAGGCCACAACATCAATAACCTCTGTGGTAACGATATCGTCTGCCTTCTGTGCGAAATTGCTCCGGGTGATATCGTAGATGGTTGTTGCACTGATCTCCACCGTCTCATTGATTGGAGCCGCGTCCTCTGATTGTAGAGAACCAAGATCTTCAGTGTCATACGATACCAAGCGCGCATCTTCAAGGAACAGAATCTTGGTGAAGTTATTGTGATTACTCAAGTCCTCACAGATGCCGAAGTGGAGTTGTACATCAATCGAGCATTTGCGCTGTGCGAGTTGAAGCATCCTGCTGCGAACATCAACCGCATATCGACCTTCAAGCGTCAGTGTTGACCGCTCATCGCCAGCCTGAACCTCTCCAACCTTGATATAAGCGCCGGGTCGGGTCGGGTCTGGACATTCAATATCAGTGACATCACCAAAGGATTTTGATAGCGCCTGAGCACGCATACAGGATTGGTACTCTGGTACATGATCGGGGCGCGCCCGTCCTTCAATGATGAACACTCGTGACAGTCCCGTTTGTGCGGGTATAAAGTCACTCATTTGTTTCACCTCCATCTAGCTTGTATAGATCAACCACTCGCCTCCGAAGAACAGAAATGATTGATGCAGTAATACCACGCTGCTGTTTCTGAACGTCTTTGTGAGTGAACAGTCCTCGTCTTACCAGTTCATTATGTAAGTCTCTTTTCACCTCCCCGAAATCTATTCGGTCTAGGTCTGGCGGATCTACAGGGATTCCATGCTCCGCTGCTTCATCAGGATCGCCATCTCGTATAAGCGATGCGCGTGTATAGCCGTTCCGATCCTCCCAAATTACCCGTCTCATATAACGGCGACTTTCGGACGCACATTCGCTATTTTGCTAATTCGTCTCCATGCTTTGATTTCGCCCATTCTCGTTCCCAATGGATTTGCGAGTTCGGCTGGATCTACAAAGAATGAAGGCCCATCGGGATCAGTTCTCGATACGTCACGCCTCAGATCCATTGCAAGCGCAACCACGTTCTTGCAAGCACAAATCGTTCTTTCCAATCTTGCAGTTGCTAACCAGGCGATTGTTTCCGCCCAGTAATCAGTAAGCGGATCAGTCACCATCCCGTTGTCTATATCGCTTGTTACATTCTCAGCATCAAGATATCGCTGTGAGAGCTCGCCTGCTTGATACCAGATTTTTACCTGATCGGGAGCGCGCCCATCCGTCCACGCGTCTGTTTCCCACTGCGCATTATCGTCACTATACGTGGCAGGCATGGGAACAACGATGCCATTGTCAACATCCCTGATATGAGCACATCCATCCTGCGTTGTCAGCGAACAGGTGGAACATCCCGCTCCGCCGCAGCTTGAACAGATCAAGGGTGATATCGACCAATCTTCAGGTTCCCAATAGAACTCTGCGCTCTGTGCGGTATTGTCGTTATAGACCCTGTAAACATCGCAATCTGCAAGATAAACTGCGCCCTCAAGATCGATTGTCGTCAGGTCATCGACCGTCTCTGGGAACGCTTCCCAATAATCGGGATCAATAAACTGCCATGCCCAGAATTTCAAAACCACATTCGCGCCATTAATCCATACAGACCGCGGGCTTCTGATTTCCCATTCCGGCTCGCCGTTTCGATCGGCGACAAATACTTTCCATTCTCGAATGTCTGTCTCTCCGCCATGTGCCGCGGTTACTGTGACTGTTTCATCATAAGCGGCGGGATCCTGCTCGCTTGAATAAATAGGGACAACATCGATCTTATCTCCCAATGCTCGCTGCCCGGTGTCGATCATCTTTCCAAACTTTGCCGTGACGGACTTTGCAAAGCCGCGCACATTCGCGCCACTATCGACCACATTGCGTCTATGGTGTCGTGGGTATTGATGTACTTCATTGGTGATCCATCTCTGCGCAGGATAGTACCCGAGTTCTCGCGCCAGATCATATTCTGCATTGCTTATGGCAAGCGCCAAATCCTCACGGCTTACTCTGTCGGATCTCTGCCAGCTGTGTTGAAACCAGATATCCGAACATGCAGGCGTAACCGGAAAGACAGCCGCCCCCGCCGCACCGTTAAAGTGGGGGGGCGATATTCCCATAAGCCTTGCATACCGATCAAGTGATAAAAGAGTTTCTATGCTAGCGCGAGCCATTGACTAACCTCTCAATCATGATTGCAATCGCCGACAGTGCAAACGGAAGTGCGATTATCGTCCCAATCTTCGGGTAGATCAGGAAGAGTACAGCCCAGAAAGCCGCAACCCAGAGACTCGCGCACCATACGCACATGAGTGCTTTTGCGATCACGTTCGTTCCATAGACTTCTGAATGCTCGTCGTATCGCACGCCAAGCACATATCGCAACCTCAATAGAAGTTCGAACGGTCCATCTTCGTTGACGATCAAACTCGTCAATCTCCATGTCGC
>CAZIKS010000250.1:0-4914 GCA_964539795.1 uncultured Pirellulales bacterium | reverse complement strand
CCCCGACATACGAATGTGATAACTGGCAGAGCCTCCATCCGGAATGGATATTCTGCGATGACTTTGAAGACGGTACTCCTGTAACCGGAACGGGCAGCTACTTCGAATACAATAATAACGGCGGTGATTTTGTAGCTGTTGCCGGCGTTGGACTTAATAACTCCCTGGGTATGAGAGTGATATGGCAGGCCGCCGAGACGGAGGCAGGCAACCTCAAACTTGGTTTCGCCAGAAATCCGAGCGGCTATATGGACAAGGGTATTCGCAATACCGAAGACTTCAGGGAAGTTTATTACAGGATTTATCTGAAGATGCAGGACGGCTGGACCGGCAACCCCTACAAGCTCACAAGAACCATGGTTATAGCAGCCTCCGACTGGTCAGAGGCTGCGGTAGCACATCACTGGAATGGAGGCACGTATACTCTCAAGGTTGAGCCTGTTAGCTGTGTTGATGCAAGCAGCCAGGTAATGTGCATTGGATATAATGACTTTGCTCATTTCGAATGGCTTCCTGGTCAGGATGGTATCACACCTATCTTTGATTCAGACCATGATGACATCTGGCACTGCATAGAAGTTCACATTAAACTCAACGACCCCGGCCAGGCCAATGGAATCCATGAGGCGTGGATAGATAGCGTACTTGATGCAAGAAGCGAAAATCTTGATTTTGTAACGTCTTACACAGACTACGCCATCAACGCCATCTTCCTTGAGAATTTCTGGAATGACGGCTCACCTCAACTGCAGGAGCGTTATTTGGATAACTTTGTAATTTCAACTCAGCCGATTGGCGAATGGACCCCGGGGCCTCAGCCTCCGGGACAGGCTTCCAATCCCAGTCCGGCCGACAGCGCTGCAGATGTAAGCATTGATGCTGATTTGAGTTGGACCGCCGGCTCAGGTTCTACTTCAAGCGATGTCTACTTTGGTACCAGCAGTCCCGGCACGTTCCAGGGCAACCAGACTGAAACAACCTATGACCCCGGCACAATGGCCAATGACACGACTTATTACTGGCGGATTGATGAAATAAATGCCGAAGGTACGACAACCGGTAACGTCTGGAGCTTTACTACCATCGTTGCAGCGCCCGGCCAGGCAAACAGTCCAAGCCCGGCTGACAGTGCCGCTGATATAGCTGTAGATGCTGACCTTAGCTGGACAGCAGGTTCAGGCGCCGCATCTCACGACGTTTACTTCGGCACTTTCAGTCCCGGCAGTTTCCAAGGCAACCAGGCAGCAACAACATTCGACACCGGCACAATGGCCAATGACACGACTTATTACTGGCGTATCGACGAGGTCAATGCCGCCGGCACAACTACCGGTACCGTCTGGAGCTTTACCACCATCGTTACAGGCCCCGGCCAGGCCTCCAGTCCGAGCCCGGCCAATGCCGCTACAGATGTAGCTGTTAACGCCGACCTTAGCTGGACTGCCGGCTCTGGAGCAACCTCACACGATGTCTACTTCGGCATTTCAAGCCCCGGCAGTTACCAGGGCAACCAGGCTGTCACTACTTTTGATACCGGCGCAATGGCCAATGATACAACGTATTATTGGCGTATCGATGAAGTAAATGCCGCCGGTACTACAACCGGCGCCGTCTGGAACTTTACGACAATAATTGCAGCGCCCGGCCCGGCTGCCAGTCCAAGCCCGGGCAATGGCGCGACTGATGTAGCTGTTAACGCCGACCTTAGCTGGACGGCAGGTTCAGGCGCCGCTTCACACGATGTTTACTTCGGTACTTCCAGCCCCGGCAGTTACCAGGGTAACCAGGCCGCAACTACTTTCGATACCGGCACAATGGCCAATGATACGACCTACTACTGGCGTATCGATGAGGTCAATGCCGGCGGTACAACTACCGGTACCGTCTGGAGCTTTACCACAATCGTTGCAGCGCCCGGCCAGGCTTCCAGTCCAAGTCCGGGCAATGGTGCGACAGATGTAGCTGTTAACGCCGACCTTAGCTGGACGGCTGGTTCCGGCGCAACATCACACGATGTGTACTTCGGTACCAGCAGTCCCGGCAGTTACCAGGGCAACCAGGCCGCTACAACCTTCGATACCGGTACAATGGCCAACAATACGACCTACTACTGGCGTATCGACGAGGTCAATGCAGGTGGAACTACAACCGGCGTCGTCTGGAGCTTTACAACAATCGTTGCAGCGCCCGGCCAGGCCTCCAGTCCGAGTCCTGCCAATGCTGCCACTGATGTAGATATTAACGCCGACCTTAGCTGGACGGCCGGCTCCGGCGCCAATTCGCACGATGTGTACTTCGGCACTTCCAGTCCCGGCAGTTACCAGGGCAACCAGGCGGCAACTACCTTTGAGCCCGGTACAATGGCTTACGACACCACCTACTACTGGCGCATTGATGAAATCAATGCCGGTGGAACAACCACAGGCACTGTTTGGAACTTTACAACAGAATCTGCTCCGCTTCCACCTCCGGGTCAGGCAAGCAATCCGAGCCCGGCCGACAGCGCTACCGATGTAGGTGTTGGCGCTGATTTAAGCTGGACAGCCGGTTCCAATGCGACAAGCCATGATGTGTACTTCGGCACTTCCAGTCCAGGAGCCTTCCAGGGCAACCAGACGGCTGTTACATTAGACCCCGGTACAATGGATAACGATACGACTTACTACTGGCGTATCGATGAAATCAATGCCAGTGGCACAACCACCGGCGTTGTCTGGAGTTTCACAACGGTAACAGCCGGTGGACAGGTAATCGAAGAATTCGGCGATGCAACCAACACCGACTATCCCGGCACCATAGAAGATACATATACGAATGTAGGTGAAGGTGGTGACGACAACTGGTCAACTGATGTTACGTTAAACACCTATACATGGCCGGCTGACGTCATTGCCAACACAACTATTATCAAATGGGACCTTTCTTCCATCCCGACCGACGCGACGGTCATTGATGCAACATTGTACCTGTACCAGGTTGAGACATCAGGTGATACCTCTTACGACCTGCCTGTACATAAAATCATCAATGTCAATCCGGTAATCAGCGCCCTCACATGGAATACTTATGACGGCGTCAATCCGTGGACCGGTGGCGCCGACGGCGGCCAAAGCGATATTGCCGCTGCAGAAGATTTACAGGTGGTCGATGCCACCAATAATGAATACAAGACCTGGACCGTAACCAACATGGTTGCCGACTGGGTCTCCACTCCGTCGAGCAACTATGGTATGCTGATTAACTCCGATTCTGTGGCATCTGTTGACAGCCACAGATTTTTCGCCTCAAACGAGGTCGTTGACACATCTACACGTCCCAAGCTGATTGTAACATATTCGGCTGGCGTGGTGCCTCCGGGACAGGCTTCCAATCCGAGTCCTGCTGACAGCGCCGCAAATGTAGCCGTAGATACTGATTTAAGCTGGACGGCCGGTTCCGGTGCCGATTCGCACGATGTCTATTTCGGTACAACCAGCCCCGGCACCTTCCAGGGCAACCAGACAGCTACCACCTTCGATACCGGTTCGATGTCTAACGATACTACATACTACTGGCGTATTGACGAGGTCAACACCGCCGGCACGACGACCGGTAACCTATGGAGCTTCACAACCATAGTCGCAGCGCCAGGCCAGGCAAGCAGTCCAAGCCCGGCTGATAGCGCAACAGATGTAGGTATCGATGCCGACTTAAGCTGGACGGCAGGCTCAGGCGCAACTTCAAGTGACGTTTACTTCGGTACAACAAGTCCCGGTACGTTCCAGGGCAACCAGACCGCTACTACCTTCGAGCCCGGCACAATGAGTTATGATACGACCTACTACTGGCGTATCGATGAAATAAATGTCGGCGGCACAACCACCGGTGTTGTCTGGAGTTTCACAACCGAAGCTGCTCCGCCGCCGCTTCCGGGTCAGGCGAGTAATCCAAGCCCGGCTGACAGCGCGACAGATGTAGCTGTTAGCGCTGATTTGAGCTGGACAGCCGGCTCTGATGCCACCAGCCACGATGTGTACTTCGGCACTACCAGTCCCGGCACCTTCCAGGGCAACCAAACGGCTGTGACGTTCGACCCGGGCACAATGGCCAACGATACGACTTATTACTGGCGTATTGACGAAATCAACGCTACCGGCACAACCACCGGTGCCGTCTGGAGCTTTACAACGATAGTCAGTACAGGCGACGAGATTATCGGCTGGTGGGAACTTGACGACGCCTCCGGCGGTACCGCCGCCGATTCGAGTACCTACGGCAACGACGGTACGCTCGTCGGACCACCAGCCTGGACGAATGATGCAGAACGCGGATGGTGTCTCGACTTCAGTGATGCCAACAACTATGTCACGATACCAAATGAATCAGACTTCGACCTCACCGGCCCAATGACGGTAATGGGCTGGATGAAGGATGATTATGTCGACTGGAGAAACTTCTCAACCATCATCGCCAAGGGCAGAGATGGCGGCGGCGGATGGGCGCTGCAGAAAGCAAGCAGGGCCAACGCAATGAGTTTTTATGTTGACGTATCAGGTATGCCCTGGGATGGAATCCAGGCGGGTGTCGGCATTTTCGACAACCAGTGGCACCACGTTGCAGGCGTATATGACGGCTCAAATGCGTATATATATATAGATGGCGGCCTCGATTCCAATTCGGTGGCCTGTTCCGGCAATATGGCAACTAACGACTGGCCTGTTTATATCGGTGAAAATTCAAAGACCCTCTTGGATGAGGCAACCACCGCCCGCGAATGGAACGGTCTAATGGACGACGTCCGTGTCTATAACTATGCTATGACTCAGACTGAGATTAATGAAATTTACACCGGCGGACCGACTCCTCCCGGCCAGGCTTCCAATCCGAGCCCCGCGGACAGTGCGACCGATGTCGGTATTAATGCCGACCTGAGCT
>CAZIKS010000249.1:0-4956 GCA_964539795.1 uncultured Pirellulales bacterium | reverse complement strand
ACAGCAACAAACGTTATACATTTCATTCCGGGGTGCGTGAAAAAGAACTTTTTCACCACCCTCTTAAATCTCAAAAAAATATCAGAGCTACCAGTACTGTTTAAAATTTTTTCAGAATAAATCTTGCTAAATTCTATGAATAAATATATTATTTTACTTTGTACATCTATTAAAAGCCTTGTGAAAAATTATCAAGGGCAGTATTTAAGCTGTCAAGGGTCAGTGCGAAGCACTGATTTACATGCCCTTGTCCATTCTCCGTAGTTACTACGTCCGTTCTCCGTAGCAATACTGCGAAGGATGAAAAGGATGAAACAGCAACTAAAGATCATATATTTCATTACGGGGTGGTGAAAAAGGACTTTTTTACCACCCTCTTATAATTAACCTTAAATTATTAAGGATATTGCAATGGTTGTTCGGGTTAAGTATATTATTACGAAATTAACCAAATGTAAGTTATAACAGCAACAGCAATTATGTTATCGAGGTTAGGCCTTTTGGTGATGGGAATACTGCAGGGTAATGACTACTCGCCGAAGATGATATCTTACTCGCTATAATTTCAAATAGTGTATGACATAGATTACATACAATCATTCTCTGTGATCAGTATATTACTATAGAGTTAATCGGGAGGTAATCATAATGAGTTACAGCGTTTATCTTACCAAGGTTGTACCTGAAGAGGGTGTTAATATACTCAGGCAGGTTTCTGATAACATTGAGGTTAATGAGGACAATCATACCCTTACAAAAGAAGAAATGATTAAAGCGGCGGAAACTCACGATGCTCTTATGGTTCATTATGTGGATGTGGTGGATGAGGAAGTCCTTGAGCGAGCGAAAAATGTTAAGGTTATTGCGACATACGCTGTCGGAACTGATAACATCGACCTTGAAACTGCTACACGGCTGGGGATTCCCATCGGCAATACTCCGGGAGTTCTCTCCGATGCAACATCAGAAATGGCGTGGGCGTTGCTTTTCGGTAGTGCAAGACGGATAGTGGAGGCGGATAATTATGTTCGTGACGGGCGCTTCAAATTCTGGTATCCAATGTTGATGGTGGGTGTGAATCTCACCGGAAAGACCCTTGGTATTGTCGGGGCAGGGAAAATCGGGACCGCTATGGCTCTCAAATCCCGCGGATTCAATATGAAGATACTTTACACTGATATCCGATCCAATGAGGTGTTGGAACATGAACTATCGGCACGGAGAGTTTCTCTGGACGAACTTCTTAAGTCCTCTGATTTTGTTTCGCTCCACGTTCCTCTCTTGCCTGAGACACATAATCTTATCAACGAGCAAAAACTGGCGCTCATGAAACCCGACTCGTATCTTATAAACACAGCCCGCGGTCAGGTTGTGGACGAACAGGCACTCATAACCGCTTTAAAAGAAAAACGTATTGCTGGTGCAGCATTGGATGTTCATCCGAATGAACCTGATGTTAATCCGGGGTTCTTTGAACTCTCCAATGTGGTGCTTTCACCCCATGTCGCATCGGGGACAATCGAGACAAAACGTGACATGTCGATCATGGCAGCTGAAATCATCGTTGCGGGTCTCAAAGGTGAAGTTCCGCCCAATCTGGTCAATACTAAAGTACTTAAAACAGACAATTACCGCAAAAGAATGGAAAGGAAATGAATTCAATCAAAGAAAAACTGTCGGGTGTTTTAGCACCGGTGGTAACATAGTTTAGGATGACAAACTCTTTCAGCATGACTAAAGTGAAAACTTGTGGAAAAGAAACAAATCAGACCTTACCGGTTATCTGGCACCCGGTTCCAATGGCGAGTTTCAAAGCTTTACCGATGATGAACAACTTAAAATCCCTGTGAAAAACTATCATTGTTCGGATTTAAGCTGTCAAGGGTCAGTGCGAAGCGCTGATTTACATGCCCTTGTCCATTCTCCGTAGTAACTACGAAGGATGAAACAGCAACAAACGTTATACATTTCATTCCGGGGTGGTGAAAAAGAACTTTTTTACCACCCTCTTAAAATCCCTGTGATTTTTTACTGAAGTGAAGAATGAAAAGTCTTATATGATTATATTCCCTTCTCCATCTTTCTACAGGCACTTTTGCTTCCCATAAAGTGTTAAACACCTTTCGATTCAACACCTCACCTCTCAGAGAGATTGTATAAATCATAAAAATATGACGGAACATTCATCCGGGATAAAGAGATAAAAAAGTGTTGTTTTATGTTTTCATAACACATTAATTATACCTCAGTGTATCCAAAAGGTTCTTATGCCGTACACTATCTTCAGCATCACTACCTGCAAAACGTTTAATCTTGGCAGAGGATGCAACCTTTGCCCTGGAGAGTTTTATGGGTGCAAGCTTCGGTACGAATACTCTCTCCATAGTTATGACTATATGCTCCATGGACTGGAGTTCATTGTTGTCGAAACGATTATCATCAATAGTTCATCCATTTTTCTTATTCATAAAGTACCCGTGGTCAGCAGAGACGGAGGAATACATTAAGGATTATCCTCAATCCCTGAGACCTCCATCTAAATGCATTGTGTATCGGGGTAGAACCCTTAACGTGTTTTGGAGAAGAATCCTGGATGAAATAATGAGAATACCACGATGTGAGGTACTGTCAAAAATAACATGAAAAAATGAAAAAGCCGTGGAAATGCCGTAACCGTTGAAAAGTCTTTGACTTTACAACAGTTACTTGGAAGAACGTTTCACGTTTTCCCACATTCCCACAGCTACTACAACTATAGATATAATTATTTGTATTTTAATCATTTAAAGTCCCCCCCTGGGGGATTTAGGGGGCAATTGAATAAGGGGGAGAACATCGAAATGTTGATAACCTATAAAAATTCAAATCTTTAAATGGCAAATAGTGTAAAACTTTTGACAGAACCCGATGTGAAGGTAAGGGGGAAAAATCATGATTAACAAAACACTACTTTTCATCACAATAATGCTCACTGTAATTTCTGGTTGTACTGTAGAACGTCAACCCGCTGTCGAAGAACAAAGTAGTGAAGATACAAGTGTTCCTTTTGTTGATTCACCCGTCGTTGAAGAAGGAGCGATAATACAACAAATATCAACCGGTCATGCGTTTACTGAAGGCCCTGTGGTCGATGCTTCCGGCAACCTCTATTTTGTCGATATCCCATTTAATACTATCAACAAAATCAGCCCGGACGGCAAACGGTCTGGATTCGTCAGAGGATCAGGATGTGCGAATGGTCTTGCCATTGACCGTAACGGAGTCTTGTACGCTTGCCTGAACGGTGATCGCTGTGTCGTTTCTATAGATTCTGAGGGTAACTATACAGTGATTGCAGACAACTACCAGGGAAAACGGCTGAACAATCCTAATGACCTCTGGATAGATGCGAAAGGCGGCATCTATTTCACCGATCCCGCATACTATCTGCGGGAGACAATAGAACAGGACGGCGAACACGTTTACTACATCTCACCTGATCGGAGCACAATCATCCGTGTCACTGATGATTTGATACGGCCGAACGGCATTATCGGCACACCCGATAACAAGCTGCTCTATGTTGCCGATGAACGTGGACAGACAATATATCGTTATACGATCAATAATGACGGTACACTCTCGAATAAAACTGCGTTTGTGAAGAGCGGTTCGGACGGCATGACTTTAGACAGCGAGGGGAATATTTATATCACCGGCCGTGGCATTACAGTGTATAATCCGAATGGCACGAGAATCGAAACAATTCCGGTTCCTGAGGGACCAGCCAATGTCTGTTTCGGCGGCAGTGATAAAAAAACACTCTTTATCACCGCCAGAACATCTGTGTATTCGCTGCGGATGAAAGTGAGCGGTTTATAGTCGAGCAACTAACACAATTAATGAGGTGTGTTATGCGATGTTTTCAGGATTAAACAGTGATAATCTTATTATTTACTGCTAATCGTGAATAGTGCGAACAAATAATGGATAAAAGTATTAGATTATCTATTATTATTGATGAAACTAGAATGTTCAGTTTTATTGGAAGTATGAAGTTTGAATTATGGGAGTATGACTAGAAATCTAATGGCAGTTTGAATGCATTTTTAAACAGGAATGATGTTTTAACAAAGGAGGGTTTTTATGAGTTGGAAACATGTCATTTCACTGGCAGTGGTTTTTATGGTACTGCCGTTTTTAGTCGTACCTTTGGTAATAGCGCAGCAGAACCGTCCCGTCCGGGTACCGCCTGCAGCGCCGGGAACCGTTACCTTCAATACAGTGAAAACCAAATTGGAGACCGGTCAGCAGGTTTTCTGCAACACTATCTCCTCGCCCGATACAGTTGCTGCAAGGAAAGCCTGTGAGGATCAGGATTATATTTGGATTGAGATGCAGCACAGCATGCTGACCTTCCAGGAAGCGGCAGCATTGGTCAGAGTCATCGTCGACGCTGGATGCATCCCCTTTGTCCGGGTTCCTCAAGCAACCCAAGGTGATATTCAAAAAGCCACCGATATGGGCGCGCTGGGCATCATCGTTCCCATGGTAGAGACCGTTGAGGAAGCACATAATGCAGTATGGTATTCGAAGTTCCCGATTGGTAATGTTAACAGTCCAAACACACAACCTTGGGGTTTCCGCAGTTCGGGAGGCAACCAGGCCCGCGGGCTCTGGGGAAGAGACTACAGTACCAACGCCAACAACAATATCATGATCATGATTCAGATTGAAACACCGCAAGGTGCATGGAATCTCGACAGGATACTCACCGAAGTCCCCGGTATTGACATAGTAATGATCGCAAGCAATGATTTTGGCATGTTCTGTGGTTATCGTGACGGCGACCCGGAATATGACGCACTGGAAAAACAAGCCCGAGAAACCACCCTGAAACATGGCAAGTACCTTGCTGGCCCCTCGTCTTGGCAGAACCGTCCCGGATACACCTTCTTCCAGGGCAGAAGGGCCGCG
>CAZIKS010000248.1:0-4958 GCA_964539795.1 uncultured Pirellulales bacterium | reverse complement strand
TTGCATTTGAACAAAATTCCACACTCAAAAAATGGATAGTGGATAGTAAATAGCTTTTAATTACTGATTATTTGTGGAAAATTTCGGTCTCAAAATGAGATTGCTTCGATGTTAAAATGGGTAAGATTACTCCTTCTTCGGCTAATTTTTAGCGTTCAGTTTGTAGTAACAAAGCGTGGCGGTTTTTTAGGCCGCCACGCTTGATAAACTTTTTTTTACACCGTTTCGGATGTCGCTGATACTATTGAGCGGTACCGGTAATTTCGACGTCGTCCACATAGGCGTATTCGCTAGCATTACTAGCGTTTGTGCGAAATCTAATCTTGAAGCCGGCGTTGTTGTCTGCGCCTGAGCCGCAGGTTTTATCCTGAGCGGACCAGGATGTGGCCTGTGTGGCTTCAAGCTGGTTCCAATCACTGCCGTCGTACCACTCCACATAGAGATATTCACCGCTGTCGAGACCTTTGGTCTTTCTGACATACTTGACGTGGATGGCGGTGAAACCAGCGGTGCTAATGGCTTTTTCCATCCAGGCGGTTCCCTTTATTGCAGCTCCGTATGTTCCGGTGTATTCGGCCTTGTTCGAGGCACTGGTGTTACCTGAAGTTGTCCAGCCTCCCGTGACCAGATCACCGCTTTCGAAGCCGTCGGTCCAAGGCAAAAACGCAGTAGCCGACTCAGTTGTAAAGCTCCAGACGTTACCTGTTGTTGTGCCGCCGGCATTGATTTCATCGATTCGCCAGTAGTAAGTCGTGTCGTTGTCGAGGGTACCGGGCTCAAAGGTCGTTTGGGTCTGGTTGCCCTGGAAATCGCCGGGGCTGGTCGTGCCGAAGTACACATCGTGAGAAGTGGCATCGGAGCCGGCAGTCCAGCTCAAATCTGCACCAATACTCACATCGGTGGCACTGTCGGCTGGGCTGGGATTTGAGGCCTGTCCCGGAGGCGACGGTGCAGCTTCGGTCGTGAAGCTCCAGACGTTACCTGTTGTTGTACCGGCGGCATTGATTTCGTCGATTCGCCAGTAGTAAGCCGTGTCGTAATCGAGGGCACCGGGCTCAAAGGTCGTAGCTGTCTGGTTGCCCTGGAATGTTCCGGGACTGGTTGTGCCGAAGTAGACGTCGTGCGAAGTGGCACCAGAGCCGGCTGTCCAGCTTAAATCGTCGTCAACGCTTACATCCGTAGCGCTATCAGGAGGGGTCGGGTTGGTTGCCTGTCCCGGCGGTTGTGGGGCGGCTTCGGTTGTGAAACTCCAGACAACGCCGGTTGTTGTACCGCTGGCGTTGATTTCATCAATCCGCCAGTAGTAGGTTGTATCGTTGTCCATCGTTCCAAGTTCGAATGAAGTAGCGGTCTGGTTGCCCTGGAATGCGCCGGGACTTGAAGTGCCGAAGTAAACATCATGGCTTGTAGCATCGGAGCCTGCGGTCCAGCTTAAATCAGCGGTAATGCCTACATCCGTAGCGCTGTCGGCCGGGTTTGGATTACTCGCCTGACCCGGAGGCGGAAGCGGGGCGGACTCGGTCGTGAAACTCCAGACAACGCCGGTTGTTGTGCCACCGACATTGATTTCATCGATGCGCCAGTAGTAGGTCGTATCATAAGCCATCGTGCCGGGTTCAAAGGTAGTAGCGGTCTGGTTACCCTGAAATGCGCCCGGGCTGCTGGTACCAAAGTATACATCGTGGCTTGTTGCGCCGGAGCCGGCTGTCCAGCTTAAGTCTGCATTAATATCTACATCAGTGGCAGCATTTGCAGGACTGGGACTGGAAGCCTGGCCCGGTGCTGCAACGATTGTCGTAAAGCTCCAGACATTACCGGTAGTCGTGCCTTCGGTATTGACTTCATCGATACGCCAGTAGTAGGTGGTATCGTTGGACATTGTGCCCGGGTCAAAGGTTGTAGCGGTCTGGTTGCCCTGGAATGAGCCGGGACTTGAAGTGCCGAAGTAAACATCATGGCTTGTTGCTCCGGAGCCGGCTGTCCAGCTTAAATCTGCATCGAGGCTTACATCAGTTGCACTGTCAGCCGGGCTCGGACCGGAGGCCTGTCCGGGGGCTGCAACGATGGTGGTGAAACTCCAGACATTACCGGTTGTAGTACCAGCTTCGTTGATTTCATCGATACGCCAGTAGTATGTAGTATCGTTGGCCATTGTGCCCGTGTCAAAAGTAGTAGCCGTCTGGTTACCCTGAAAGGTACCGGGGCTGGAAGTGCCGAAGTATACATCGCTCGATGTAGAACCACTTCCTGACGTCCAGCTTAAATCAGCGTCGATGCTTACATCCGTTGCACTATCAGCAGGGTTTGGATTGGAAGCCTGGCCTGGAGGCGTCGGTCCACCGGTGTAAATATCATTAATCTCACTTTGGCTCAGGGCACGGTCATAGACACGTACATCGCTAATAAGACCTTCCCATGAACGCACACCTTGTGAGTTGTTTCCTATCCAAACAGGGTAGTCGTTGGTGCCTATACTACCTGAACAGTTAATAGAATTAACATCGGCGCCACCATCTACATAGATGTAGACTTTGGAGCCGTCGTATACACCGGCAACGTGGTGCCAGGTGTTATCAAAAACAGCTACGTTACTTTTTACACCATACCAGGGTATACCTGAGACATTAGCATAAAAGCCAATGCCATTTTCGCGCTGGGCCTTTTGCAGAGCCCATCCGCCACCATCGGTGCCTTTGGAAATAACGGCTGAGAGATTTCGCCAATCAATGTAAGGAGCCTTTATCCAGCCCATAGCCGTCATATTTCCGGTCAGGTCAAAGAAGGGTTCATTCGGTATCACTACCTTATCGGTGGCGTCACCGTCAAAATTCAGACACCAGCCGCGTTCGGCATCGTTAAGCCAGACAGGTCCATCGATAGTGCCGTCATTTCCATAAGAACTTGAGTCATCAACAGTAGCTCCGGAGCCTTCGTCAAGCTGCCACCATCCGATTGGTTCGTAACCGGACTCAACCATTGTTGTGAAACTCCAGACTGCACCGGTAGTTGTGCCGGTAGAATTAATCTCGTCGATACGCCAGTAGTAGGTCGTATCGTTATCCATCGTTCCGGGGTCGTAAGTCGTTGCAGTCTGGTTGCCCTGGAACTCGCCTGCATCCGGTGTTGAATCAGTGCCGAAGTAAACATCGTGACTTGTGGTGCCTGAGCCTGCTGTCCAGCTAAGGTCTGCGGTTATACTTACATCCGTAGCGCTGTTGGCCGGGCTGGGGTTGCTGGCCTGTCCCGGCGGTGTCGGAACAGATTCAGTGGTAAAATTCCATACGTTGCCGGTAGTTGTGCCCTGGGCATTGATTTCGTCGATGCGCCAGTAGTATGTGGTATTGTCAGACATTGTTCCCGGGTCAAAGGTCGTAGCTGTCTGGTTGCCCTGGAACTCTCCTGAATCCGGTGTTGAATCGGTGCCAAAGTACACATCGCTTGATGTTGAACCGGAACCAGCGGACCAGCTTAAATCAGCATCGATACTTATATCTGTAGCACCGTTGCCTGGGTTAGGATTGCTCGCCTGTCCCGGAGGTAGAGGTGTGGTACTTATCGGCCCAATATATTCTTTTGCTATCACAATATCATCAAACCAGACTTTGCTGATATATCCGGTTGGAGCTGTTGTGATATATAAAGAGGGCCAGAAAAAATTTATTTTGAGGTCTTCTACACTTCTCCATCTGAAACCTTCAAAGGGTGGACTGCCTATGTCGGGGTGAAAACTATCCCAAACCCAATAGCCATTGGGGAAGCCTTCTCCAAGGTAACTGACCAGTTGTCCACCCATATACCAAGGCAGGCCATTGACCCAGACCGCCTGTTCACCATTGCGTTCAGTGGTTGGATAGTTCATTTTGACCATTACTTCCACGCAGAGCCATTGTCCTCTGTTCACACTGAAATTGCTGTCATTGATGAAATCGTTTCCATAGTACGGAGGTGAGCCTGAGGACCCGTGCATTTCCATCCAGTATGTGTAGTAGTCCCATCGCCAGAATGAGCCGTGTGGTTCGATTGCCGTGGTGAATCGGTCGTCGCCGTCAGGTCTTACTCCGGCACTTCCTTGCGGCCAAGCTGATGGTGGATTGTAGCCTCCCATTCCGACAAAGTGGTGAATCGGATTGCAGGCGGTGTCAATCTTGACGTAAAAACGGAAGTAAAGTTCATCATAGCCGGGCAAGAGGCGTGTATATAAGTCTATAGCGTCTCCATCTCCTCCTTCGTGCGTCATTAGAAGCGAAGCCAGACCTGAACTTGGCGGTGGGACATCCGCTTCAAGCGACATACGGTCCGACCTTTTATAACTGTCCCAACGCGCTATTACATCTGGGACAGAACCTTCCTCGAAGTTTTCTACGAAAACTACATTGGGGTCGTTTTCAATTCCTATGTCTCCCGGGTAGTTTTCCGCCAGGCCGGCAGCTTCGCTGTTGCTGATTATCCCTGAGACCAAAATAAGAGCCATTAAATAACATAGTTTCTTAAACATTATTAGCCTCCTTTTCTCGCATTAATTTCTCTACTCTGTTCCGTTCAAACGCTGAACAGAACGACAAGACAATTGGTGCTTACATAATAAGCCCTCCTTAAAAAGTGTTAATAATTTGAAATTCACTATTAACTCATTGTTTAGCTCCGTGCTTAACGACTATTTCGCTTATGTACAAAACGCACAAACTCATCTCTGCAATGAAGTTGCAGCGCATACTACCGCATATTGGAAGTTTCGTGGATACGCCTCCGAAATTTCGCATATTCGTATGTTAATCTATATAGCGCCCCCCGACTTTTGTCAAGTAAAAAGAATAAATTTTTTGAGCGAGCAGCCAAAAAAGGGGTTTTCGGTTCATCGCTTCCAATTGAATTGAAAAAGGAGATGAATTCATCCCTTGATGGGAATTGGTCTTTCAGCGCAGTATAAGAGAAATCAAGGAACTTTTACTTAGAATTCA
>CAZIKS010000247.1:0-4984 GCA_964539795.1 uncultured Pirellulales bacterium | reverse complement strand
AGGCTTCTTCACAACTGGAAATTTCATCGTATCATCCTCATTTCGGAGAGGAAAGGCCCCTTGTCGGCAAAGGAGGCTCAGGGACGATATTTTTGACTAATTGCGGGCTGAGATGCGTTTTCTGCATAAACTGGGAAGTCAGCCAGGGGGGACAGGGGCAAGAGCGAAGCATCGAAGAGATGGCGGAGATGATGCTGCATCTTCAGAAAATCGGATGCCATAATATCAATGTAGTTACACCGACACATTACTCGCCGCATATTGTTCTTGCGGTTGATATTGCCGCTGGCAGGGGTCTTCGGCTCCCGCTGGTTTACAATACGTGCGGATGGGAGCGACTGGAGATACTGAAAAAACTCGACGGGATAGTTGATATTTACCTGCCGGACTTTAAGTATTCCGACGGCAGAATGGCGGCGAAATATTCATCCTCTGCAGAGAGCTACCCGGAAGTTACGCAAGCGGCCCTGCTTGAAATGCACCGGCAGGTGGGCGTTGCAAAACCAGCCAGTGACGGGCTGATGTACAGGGGATTGATGATACGTCATTTGGTTATGCCGAACGGAGTGTCCGGGACGAAGGAAGTAATCGAATGGATAGCTCAAAACCTGCCCAAAGATACTTATGTTAATATTATGTCGCAGTATATGCCGCTGTATAAGGCGTTTGAGTATCCGGAGATTTCCCGGAGAATAAGCCGCAGAGAGTATGAGCAAGCTATAGAATGGGCAAAAGAAGCCGGGCTTACGAACCTGGACGAAAGGTAGGCTCATAGGGCAGCGAGGAAGGGATTGTCATTTTCGCCGGCGTGAACTGTCTGCTTAGGTAACGGACTTTTATTATATTTGTACGCTGTTTGGTGTCCAGAACGTATTGCCCTTTGGAGTTCGGGGGGAGTGTATGGTTATATGGATTGTCCTCACTTTTTACAACTGCAAGGCCGTTAAAATTTCAGCGATTGCGGCTAAAAGAAGATTTTGATATTATCTGCGGGATTGAAAGGTGTAAAAGTGTTTCAGAAAGTGCTAAATAGGAAATATCAGGATGATACAATTTTACTTTGCAGGATATTGTGTTTCTTATCTATCTTTCTATTATTACCTTTGCAGCCTTTGTGTGCGTCGATTGATGAAGGTGATGTCCCAGAACACGTTAAGGTTATGCCTGTATTCTTCGTACCTTTAGGTGAGAAGGAACCATCTAAACATCATATACAAAAATTAACGAAACATCTTCGATTATCCCGTCGTTACTACAGAAAGATGCTTAAAAACCGCGATACTTTTGAAATCGAAAAGAAACCGCCATTAGTTATCTATGGTCGACATCCTGTTGATCATTATAGATTGAAAGATAAGCCATCGGCAATGAACTATGAACCTCTCAGTGAGATATTTGCAAAATGCGGATGGAATCGCTTTAACTGTCCGTATGTTCTGGTAATTATAATAATGAATCCAAAAGAAGACTGTCCTGGAGGCGCCGGTCGTCCTTTTAACCGAGGATTCAATGGAGGGGGAGGACTGGTGTACATGCCATCTTATGCGCTGGATAACACTCCCTGGTTTCAATCTTCATTGCAGCATGAACTTGGGCATAGTTTCGGACTGGTTCATGTAGATTCTTATGGCTATGACCAGGAAAAGAACCGTTCGATTATGTCCTACAACACCGACCTACGATGGAAAGGTTTTCAGCCTCCGAAAAAGCCTGGTATCCTGATTCCTGAAGATCTACGGGCTTTGGCGAAAAACAAAAAAGTTTTTCCAAATTTATACTTTGACCCAGCTATTGACATTCCCTCTGGCTACAAGATTCATAAAATCGCCATTCGACTGAGCCTGCCAGGTAAATTTCCCGGCCAAAAGGACTACCAGATAAAAGTTGAAACAGATTCCGGTGAAACAAACGACAGTTCGATATCCAACATTGTTCACAATATGATTAAGCCTGAGAATTCAGGTTTTAATGCTCATAGGATGTGGCACTCGGGAATATCAGATACAGGCTGGGTCAATGCTACATTGACGTTTCCTGTCTCGGTATCATTATGTAAGGTTGCGGTTCATTCTCAACATAGTGGTAAATATCACCGGGCTCATGAGATACGCATTCAAGCTGAGGAAGAGAAAGGTTTTGTTGATGTGTGCCGGGAGCCACTAACATCTGCTGATGCATACGTGTCTTTTCCAAAACACAAAGCTGTTGTCTGGAGATTCTTCTTCCGTGCCGGTCCCAGTAAGCAGGTTGTGATACGGGGCTTAAGGTTTTTTTCATCACCTACAAATGAAATATTCTGTCCTACTTACCCTTATGTTGAATTCTGAAATAGCTTCCTCTTTGTTCAGAATGACAGTATTTACAATATTTGTCGTGTCTGCTTCGATAAGTGTTTGCTAATGACGGTTTATTTTCTTTTAATATTGTATGGCTGATATGCGATAGAATTTCATTTTGGCTTTTTCAAAACAGATTTTGGAAGGAGATTAGAAAGTGAGTGACGAACTGACGCGGCGCGATTTTTTGAAGGTTGCGGGTTTTGGAGCGGCGGCATTTTCGGCGGTGGGATTTGTGAATATGGTGCGAGGGGCTTCTGAGACAATTAAGGGACAGCCAAATGTTCTTTTAATCCTTACGGACGACCAGGGTTGGGGTGATATTCGGTCTCACGGCAATGATATAATCGATACGCCGGTAATGGACAGGCTGGCCGACGAGGGGGCGCGGTTCGACAGGTTTTTTGTCAGTCCGGTATGCTCACCGACGCGGGCATCTTTACTTACGGGGCGCTACCACCTGCGTACCGGTACGTACGGAGTTACCCGCGGTTATGAAAATATGCGCAGCGAAGAGGTTACGATAGCCGAGGCGCTGAGGCAGGGAGGTTATGTTACCGGCTGCTTCGGTAAATGGCATAACGGTGCACATTATCCGTATCATCCCAACGGGCAGGGATTCGATGAGTTTGTGGGTTTCTGCAGCGGTCACTGGAACAACTATTTCGATACTCAACTGGAACACAACGGCACAGAATTTTCAAGCCGGGGCTACATTACCGATGTGTTGACCGATGCGGCGATAGAATTCATTGAGAAAAATAAAGAGCGGCCTTTTTTCTGCTATGTACCTTACAATGCTCCGCACTCGCCGTTCCAGGTGCCGGATAAATACTTCGATAAGTACAAGGGGCGAGGGCTTGATGACACGCTGGCGTGCGTTTATGCGATGTGCGAGAATCTTGACGATAATATCGGGCGGATTCTGAAGCGGCTCGATGAGCTTGAACTTAGTGATGATACAATAGTTTTATTTACGACGGACAACGGGCCAAATACGAACCGGTACAACGGAGGTATGAAGGGGCGAAAGGGCAGCGAAAACGAGGGCGGAGTCCGTGTGCCGCTTTTTGTACGGTGGCCGGGACATATCAAAGCGGGGCAGACCATCGAAGAAATAAACTCGCACATCGACCTGCTGCCGACGCTTGTTGAGTTGTGCGGTGTTGAAATGCCCAGGACGCTACCGCTTGATGGTATTAGTATTGCCGGGCTGCTTATGGGGGAGGGAACGAAACAGCCGGACCGAATGATATTTACGTTTAAGTTTCCTCGTCGGGACGGGGTGACAGTGCCGGGTTCTGTTCGGACGCAGCGATGGCGAGCGGTCATGGCGAGGAAAGGGTGGGAGCTTTATGATATGAAAGTTGACCCGGGGCAGAAAGAAGATGTTTCTGAAAAACACCCTCGGATAACAAAGAAACTAAGCGGTGCTTATGAGAAGGCTGTTGTTGATGTTACCAGGGCCGGCTTTGAGCCGCTGCCCATTCATATCGGTTATCCGGAATGGCCGGTAGTTGTGTTGCCCGGTCATGAGGCACTTCTGGAGCCTTCTTCGAGAGAGGGCATCAGTTACAACGGCAGCTCCGGCTGGGCGAACGACTGGATTACGAACTGGACGAGTACCGAAGCGTATCCGTGGTGGGAGGTGGAGGTTGTTAAGGGCGGGCGTTTTGAGGTTACGCTGAGGTATGTCTGTGCGAAAGAAAACGTAGGGGCGAAGGTTAGAGTGGAGATAGGTGGGGAGAGTTCGGAAAGTATAGTAAGAAATGCTCATAACCCGGAGCCCGTGCTCAGCCCCGACCGCGTCAAAAGGATAGAAGTTTATGAGAAAATCTGGTCATCGCTTTCGCTTGGTACTGTGAAGCTTAAAAAGGGCAGGACGACTCTGGCGGTCAAGGCGGTGACAAAGCCGGGCGAAAAGGTTATGGACCTTAAGGCCGTGCAGGTACGCCGGATAGATTAATTTTATTAGCAGGGATTAAAAAAACTGCGTTAACAGGAAAGGAAGAGAAATGAATAAGCAGGATTATACTCGACGTGACTTTATGAAGGCGGCTGGTCTTGGGGCGGCGGCTTTGGCATTGCCGGGATGTTCCGGCGTTATGCGATTTTTTTCAGGAGAGAAATCCGGCAAAAGGCCGAACATCATTTTTATTATGACAGACGACCATGCGTCGCATGCATTGAGCTGTTACGGCAGCAGAATCAACAAGACACCCAACCTCGACCGTCTGGCCCAGGAGGGGATGCTTTTTGAAAACTGCTTCTGTACGAACAGTATCTGTGCGCCGAGCCGTGCGGTGATACTGACGGGCAAATACAGCCATCTCAACGGAGTGATTGACAATCGCGAGAGATTCGACGGTGAGCAGCAGACATTTCCCAAGCTGCTGCAGAAGGCCGGCTACGAGACGGCAATGGTAGGCAAATGGCATCTTAAGAGCTCTCCGACCGGTTTTGATTACTGGAACATTTTGCCGGGTCAGGGCGCTTATCATAATCCGGCGTTCATCGAGATGGGCGAGAATAAAAAATACACCGGTTACGTGACCGACCTTATTACAGATTTTTGTCTGGATTGGCTTAAAAATCGTACCAGCGAGAAGCCGTTTTGCCTGATGTATCATCACAAGGCACCGCATCGT
>CAZIKS010000246.1:0-5004 GCA_964539795.1 uncultured Pirellulales bacterium | reverse complement strand
GGCAAAAAAGCCTCTGGCTGCATAAAAAATCTACCTACAAACTACAGATGCACCCTAATACTCGGCATATTTACCAAATGGGCTTAGTAAGGAAGAAAAATGACCCGAGGAGTTTATCCTGCCAGACCCACCGACTTACAATTATCAAGTTTTCCGGCTTATCTGGGACCACTCCTTCGGTTTCCCTGTCAGAATTCTGCAAGTCCGGCGCCGTCTACCATTATACACGGGATTACGGCTGGCTTTAGTTTGTTAGGTTGGTAGTATTGTTTGACCAGGACCCTGCGGATAGCATCCGTGCAGCCTTTTTTTGCTACAATCATAATGCACCCACCCAGTCCGGCTCCGGCGATTTGCGAACCGGCGACACCAGGCACCGAGCATGCAATATCGACCATTTGGTCGATTTGGACGGTACTGCAGCCGTAACTGCCGGGCTGCATGTACATTTGAGCTTTTAATACTTTGTCGGGGTCTTCAGAAGCCAAGTCTGTTATGAGTTTATTGAGGTATTCATCACTGCAGTTTGCTTCAATTATGGTGTACCTGCCGTCCCTGCCCGGCCTGCTGACTCTGTCACCGTTATGGCTTACGTTCATCAAAGTGCCAAACGGTTCCAAATGACCCGATTCCAGGTAGTCCATACATATCCTGCTTCTGGCAATCTCGGCTGCTCCGAACAATAACACACCTCTGACATTGTAATACTTCGGCTCGGAATGCGTCGAGAAGTTGGTCTCTATAATTTCATTATGCTCGCTCGACAGTATAGTTCTGAAATCTTTACGAGTCATAAGCTGAGGTATCTTCAGCAACATTCGATAAATATCACTCGTACTACAGCCGAGTTTGTCCGGGTTTAGGTCGCGCACATATTCGACTATGCCGGATTTTTCCGGACACCGCTGTTTAAGCAGCGCAAGGCCGAGATTATAGCTGGCGACTTTTGCGTTGAACGTATCTTTTGCCGAACTGCTTTTAGCTGCTTTTATGTGACTGTTTGCAATAATCACCTCGAAATCTCGGGGGGCATCGATGATTTTTTCCAGTCTGAAGGGCAGATATCCAACGCGTGCGATTTTTCCTCTTTGCCCCAGATAAATCGCCGCGTGGTCGCCGGCGCCACCACGCGAGCCGACAAACCATTCTCCCTCGCCGCAAAGGTCTATAAACTGCTGACTGGTGAGTTCAAAATTATTCAAGGCAATGGCCGCCTGTAAAGTTGCCACCACAATAGTGGAACTGCTGCTAAGTCCTGCAGCGATGGGGATATTGCCGCATATAGCCAGATTAACACCATTGAGTTTAATGTCTTGATATTGATTCTGAAGCCTGAGCATAGCGGCCTTGATGTAATTACCCCAGTCCCCGGCTGTGCTGTGGAGCATATTGCGAACCCAATCGCTGTTGATAAAGTTTAACCAGTCGCTCCATGCAAACCGACCAATCAACTCGGAGATATTGAACTTTACCGGTTTAAACTTTCTCGGCTCGGTATTCACCGCTATCACGTCGTTGTCCTTTCGGACTCCGGCAACGGCAATTGTCTCACGGTTTATCGCCAGGAAATTATTAAAGCCCCCCCGGTGGTCAACGTGCCTGCCCATCAGATTTAGTCTGCCTGGGGCCCGGATAATACACACTTTTTCGTTGTATCCGAACTTATTGCCGTAACACACAAGGACGGATATCAAATCTTTGCATTTTTGCTCATGTAGACTTTCGTGTTGACCGTAAATGTTTTTCAGCCATCGTTTAAGACCCCGCTTTTGCTCTTTGATTTTGCTTAGCCAGTCACTCACAGTGCAATACTGATTTCGCTTTAAGAGCGGCCGGCTTGTCACGGCGATACTTTTCTCCCGCTGTTTTTTCCTTCGCCTTATATAATCCTGAATGGCCAAAAGGTCATCGGGCGAATTAAAACCTTGTATCCACTCAGGTGCATTTATCCGTACGCTGCGCACCTTGAATTTACTTCTGGCTTTTTCATCTTTGATGCTTGCCAGATGTTTTACAATGTCCGTTAGATAATATTCGGCTTGCGCATTGTCGTTATTTATCATTCCGACACCCTGATAGAAGGCATCCGCTCTAAACAGGTACAGACTCGGGTTTATTTCTCTACAGTTTTTTTCTATTTGCTTGGCCGAGTATTTTTTGCCGTTTATCCTAAGGTTATATTCTTCCGACTGTAAAATCTTTTCCAGTTTGCGTTTCTCTAAAGTCTTCCTCTTTTTTGTTAATGAAATAAATTCTGCTGTAACCACAGCCTGCTTTTCAGGGTCGCTTATGTGTTTGTTTATTACTCTGAGAATCATCTTGGTGGTCAGGTTCTTATTTTTTGCCAGATGCTGCCTTAGTTCATCGGCTATCGCCTGCTTTGCAAGGTCGGGTTTTTCAATTATGTCAAGGGCCTGGCCTGTCTCGTCCAGAAGCACTTTGCCTTCCGAGCCTCGCACCGACTTGAGTTTCGGTATTGTCAGAAGCGCCAGGTCGGCCTGTTGCTTTATGTATCCGCTGACCAGACTTTCTATGGCTGTCTCTTCTATGAACTTATCCCCCATAGTAACCAGAACATTGCCGTCGAATCCGATTGTTTGTAATGCCTCAGAAGCTATTTTTGCTGCGTGCCCGGTCCCCAGTTGAGGTTCCTGATAAACGCACATAAGCCCCGGATGTTCTTTGTTGATGGTTTTGAGCACATGTTTGGTTTTTGAACCAACCACGATGAGAAACTTCCTGAACCTTTGTTTTTTAAAAGCGGTTATAAGTCGATTGATGGCCGGGACTGAATCAATCTCGAAGCAAACCTTTGCCAAGTCATTTCTTCCCATTCTGGCTCCCTTACCGGCGGCCAGAATTACCACTATAGTTTGCTCTGCGATGGTTTTGTGCGTCGTCACTTACTTTTCCTTAAATCAGTCGGCTAAGAACGATATGATACGTTGTTGTATTTAGGCCGTCAAGCAGCATAGTCACCACACCACAAGTCGCCGGTTTGCAGAATTTGAAGGCCTTTCTCTTTTTCATTTTGATAACACCTGAACCTGCCTGCATATAATCTTGTCAGTTTGTATATGCAAAAAGACTGCAGAGTTGCTATTGATGTTCTCAAATTCCAATTGACAACTGACGATTTACAATCGACAATTGATAATTGATTATGGTTTTTACGCTGCACAGATACATATTTCGTGAGGCTTTCAGGGTTTTTGTCCTTGCCACGGTCGCACTTACTCTGATACTAAGTCTCGGCATGGTACTTCGGCCGGTACAGGACTACGGCGTCGGACCTCGGCAGGTTATTCATCTTATGGTCTATTTTTTGCCTATCACCCTGACGTTTGTTTTGCCCATAGCCGCATTGTTTGCAACTACTCTGGTTTACGGCCGGTTCGCAGCCGACAACGAGCTTAACGCCTGTAAGGCAAGTGGAATCTCCCTTTTGACATTGCTTTATCCGGGTCTGGCACTGGCGATTATGGTAGCGATAGCAAATCTGCTCCTGAGTTTTCACGTGATGCCCGCTTTTGTACAACGTGCGGAAAAATCTTTTAAGGACGATGCCAAACAAATACTTTTCCGCAATATTCAGCGCAGAGGCTTTTATGACCTTGACGGAAGGTTCCTGATTTATGCCGACAACGCCAACTTGGAAAATGAGACCCTTACAGGTGTGGTTATCACCAAGGTTAAAGACTCCAGAATCGAAGATGTTGTGCTCGCTGAAAGAGCAAAAGTGCGTTTTAATTCGACTAAGAGGTTTAATGAGGTTCAAATAACGGCTCATAACATATACCAAATAGGCTTTGTCGACGAAGAGTGGTTTAGTGGCGGTGAATCAATATCTTTTACCAGGGAGTTTCCTCCGCTGATGGCTGACAGGATAAAATTCAAAAAGATTGATGAAATGAAAAAAATCAGGGTTGACCTGATGCGGTTTTATCCTATCGCAAAAAGGGCTCATGAAGTATATACCCAGTTTGCCGCCGAGTTGTTATCGCGGGATATTTCAGGTAGAATCGCCGACAACGACGATAGGTTTTATACACTATACAGCGGAGAGAAGTTTGTTGAATTTACCGCCGCTAAATGCAGTGCCCTGGACGACAAAAAAGTCGAATTATTCGGAGATGTTGTGATACACGAATATGATTCGGTCATAGAATCCGACCAGGTCAAAAGGCGTCTTTTGCGTACTTTGCGATGCACACGGGCGGTGCTATATATCGAGGGGGAAGAATTCGACCCTACGCTGGCGATGGAGATGTATAATCCGTCGTGGCTGACGCCGAACGGAGACGAAGGGAGGGTTGCCGGGAGACCGCGAATCCGAGGCCTGATACTACCAAAAACCGTAACAGACAGATTCGAAACAAGGGATATTTTAAAGGCAGTCAGCACAGCATCGATAGCTTCGGCACTTCCGGAAGGGCCAAGTAAAAAACTGGCGGGTTTGGAGAGAGAACTGGCGAGAAAAATAATGGTTTCATTGCTTGAAATACGGGCTGAAGTGCATTCCAGGCTGGTTTTTGGGATAGGGTGCCTGGCGATGATATTGATTGGTGTAGGGCTGGGAATTGTTAAAAAAGAAGGACATTTGCTTTCTGCATTCGGTATAAGCGCGATACCTTCGGCTGTGCTTATAGCGTGTATAATGAGCGGAAAACAGCTATCCAAGAATACCGATGCAAATGTGATATCCGGTATATTATTGATGTGGGGCGGGTTGGTATTTTTGTATTTTTTGGCAGGTTTCATATATTACCGGCTGTTAAAAAATTGAGGTTTTTAGGACGGCTGGTAGTTTGAGGGGGGCTTATTTTTGGGCTGAAAATGGGGGTGGTTTTGTATGGGGGTATTTCGGTCACCCCTGATTCTGAGTTGAAAATGGGGGTTGGGGTTTTAAAAACGTCAAAAAATTGAAAAAAAAACGACAAAAAGTTCAGAAAAGTTAAGAAAAAGGGGCAAAAAAACAAAAAATTGAAAAAAAAGTGAAAAAAA
>CAZIKS010000245.1:0-5007 GCA_964539795.1 uncultured Pirellulales bacterium | reverse complement strand
GGTAAAATGTTGGCTGAAGCTGGTTTTGTCATCGCTAACGGCGGATATGGAGGGACGATGGCAGCGGCTGCTAAAGGAGCATCTGAAGGCGGCGGTGAAACCATCGGGGTAACCTGTTCGGCTTTTACGGGCAGGGCCAATGAATATGTCAGCCGTGAAATCGTTACCGGCTCGCTGGATGAGCGGCTTGATACGTTGATAAAACTGGGCGTGGCATATATAGTGCTTCCCGGCGGGACGGGGACACTGCTTGAACTGGCAAAAGTTTGGGAATTGAAAAACAAAGGCTTTCTCGAAGGTGACAAACCGATTATACTTGTAGGACAGTTCTGGAAGGCGCTGATTGATTTAATTGCAACAGATGACGCCGGCAGCAGAGGTTTTATAAGCCAGGTAGATGAACCGGAGCAAATTAGGGAATTGATTACGAGGTATTGATTAGATTATGAGCAAATATTTGGTAATAGTGATGTTTTTTTTACTGATAAGCATGAATTCGGTGACGCCGGGATTTGGTGCAGGTAAAATACGTGAAGGAGCTTTGCGCGATGGTTTTTTATTAGCAGGAGTTGACGGCAAATTGATTACACAGGACAGTAACGACAGATGGCTTTTTGAATTGGTAACGGATGTAAACGACGGCAGGTTCTTTGTGAAGACAGGTTCGGCTATTGAACTTTTGCCATCTTCGTGGCTGGAAAAGATGACATACGATGTAAAAAAACGCAGTTCCGGAGACTATCGACTGTGGGGTACAGTGACAAAATACGAAGGTAAAAATTTTATATTTCCCACTTATTTTTTGCCGTTGAGCAAAGTCGAACCTCAGGAAGCACAACAAAGAGAGGAGCCGGCGCCACAAAGCCTTAATGAGCCGAACGATGTTTTAACCATACCGGATGAGGTACTAAAGAAGCTGGGTGGCAGGAGGATTATCCGTACAGAAGAACTGGAAAAAGGGCTGGTTTTGGAGTCGGACAGTATGTTAGCGGACAGAATCGGCTTTATTGAAGGAGAAAAGATAAATTCGAAATTAGTGCTCGATGCACTCGGAAGAAATGCGCGGCAGATTTCATTTCGGCTGCTGCCGTGCCATGGCTTGGAACATGCCCAGCAACGGCAAATGAGTGAACTGGAGGCAGTGAGATTTAAAACAGCGGGAATTGTTACCAGATATAAAGGCGAATATTACCTGCTGCTGCAGCGTGCGATTCGAGTTTACACTCACGGCAACTTTGGAAATTGATGATAGACAATAAAATGAACAGAGAGCTTGACCAAATTCTAATATCATCATCACGACCTGACTTCAGTGAACAAATTAAAGGACTCCACAGGAAACTACTTCAGGAAGCCAGGTTTGGAGGTTTTGATGAGGAGAGTGAGGTTAACCGCCGGAAAGTACTCGAAATTGTTCGTGAAGTTGACAAGAATCCAGATAAGGCGGTCGCGAGATTTACGAAAAAATATGACGGAGTTGAATTAAAACCTGAGCAATTCAAGGTTTCCAAGGAAGATTTGAAAAAAGCTCACAGTGAAATCGATAAAGGCCTTTTAAAATCGGTTCGCCAGGCTATTGAAAATGTAAGAAGATATCAGACAGAAATATTCATCGGCAACTTCAAACATCCGGGGATAAAATATACATCAATAAAACGAGTGGGTATTTGCGTACCGGGCGCATCAGCCCCCTTGCCATCCACGGTGATAATGACAGCGGTGCCTGCTCAGGTTGCCGGTGTGAAAGAAATCGTTGTGGTTTCACCACCGAGATACAATAGAAGTATTCATCCGGTGACCTTAGCCGTCTGTTGCGAATTAGGAATTGATGAAGTTTACCGTATAGGCGGCGCACAAGTTGTGGCAGCCCTGGCTTGTGAAAAAGGAACTATTCCCAAGGTTGATAAAATTGTAGGCCCGGGCAATAAGTGGGTGCAAACAGCCAAGCTGATTGTCTTTGGCGGCGTTGGTATCGATTCGATAGCCGGGCCAAGCGAAGTGTTGATAATTGCAAATGACAAGGCCAATCCAGCCTGGGTGGCGGCGGATATGCTAAGCCAGGCGGAACATGCACCGGGAAGCGCAGTCGTATTTACAGATTCACAGGAATTGGCCGAAAAAGTTTTAGATGAACTCAAAAAACAAGTTAAACAATTAGACCGAGCAAAAGAAACAATAGAATGCCTGAAGGAATACAGCAAAGTCGCTGTGTTTTTAAATATGGATGATATTGTTGAAAAAGCAAACGATTTTGCGTCTGAGCATTTAGAGATTCATTGTGGCGATAAGAGCAGGGAAATCGCAGAGAAGATTGATAATGCAGGGGCGATTTTTATAGGCGACTATTCCCCGGTTGCGGTCGGCGATTACTGGGCGGGGCCAAGCCATACCCTGCCGACGGGAACAACTGCGAGATTCTTCAGCGCTTTGAGCAGTAATGATTTTATCAAATCAACGAGTATGATCTCGTATGATAAAAAGATGTTAGCTGAAAGCGCCGAGGATATTATCCGGTTAGCTGAAACCGAGGGCCTTGACGCTCACGCCAGAAGCATAAAAATCCGTCAGCAGGATTAAACTTACCCGACAGTTACACTTCCCAGTAGAGCTTTTCCTGATATCGAAAGTAGAACCTGCCGAGCAGGTGTGCTGCAACAATCAGCAGATAAATGAAACCTATCCCCAAAAAGAAGCCCAAAATCTGAGACTGCGGCAAGATTGAGGATGTTTTTATAAACAAAAAGCTAAGGAGCCCAAAGAGAATAATCAGGCCACAGTATTGGAAAAACGTGCTGAAGATTGAGGCGATGAACAGGAAAGGATTAAGGCCGGCAAAGGAATCGAACATAATAACTGCCAGCAAACCCATTGGAAAAAAGAAAACACCATAAGTTAGGAGAGACCAGAAAATTATGTCAGTTTCTCTGGTGTTTATAAAATAAATCAAAATCGGCGCAAAGAAGAAGGCGCAACAAACTACAACTCTAATCATTTGCCAGAACATATCTCCGAGTCCCGGGGCACCGCCCATAGTTTCCGGCGCCCTCAAGCCGCCAGCAGCACTATCACGGATACATTCACAAAAATACCAGTACAGATATAAGCCCATGATAATTCTTACGATGAAAGCTATAGGTACGAACAGTGCCAGAAATACGAGCAAAGGCGGGAATCGAAGGATTAATATACTTAGTAACTTCACCACAATACGAAATACGAGCGGTATTCCTATAATAATTGCGAGAATTGTCAGGCCGGGAGTGCTAATCGGATATAGAAATATATCGAGAGGCCACGGCAATTTGCGTTTACCGGGAGGTTCGGTGTGGTCTTCTTCTAATTCATCCCTGAAGTCCTCTGCCTCTTCAACAGTTTGTTCAAAGGTCTCGTTCCATTCGATTGATGGTTTTTGAGTTTCCTGTTTTGTGGGGACATCCAAAATTGGTGGGATTAAAGCGAGAGTTTTTGAGCCACTTTTACTCTCGTCCGAGATTTGGTTATCCGGTTCAGGTACAACAAGTATAGCTTTGCATTTTGGGCATTTGCCTTTTTTGCCCACGTATTTTTCAGGGGCGTTGATTTTTTTCCCGCAATTTTTACAGCGTAACTTAATCACGAAGTATGCAGCCTCTCCATTATTTTGATCAGAAGCCATTCCACCAGGCCACCCGGCAGAAGCGAACTTTAGACTTCCCAGTTAAGTTTTTCTTTATACCTCCAGTAGAACCTTCCGAACAGATGTGCCACCAGCATTGTCAGATAAATGAAAAGGACGCTAACAATAAAAGCTAAAATTTGAGAATCTTGGAAGACCGAAGCGAGCCATACAACCAGTCCGACAAGCGTGCAGACAATTAAAACAAGTCCTATATACTGTAAAAACGTTTTGAATATTGACATAAACCATAAAATAGTACTGAAGCCGCGGGTAAAATCAAACGTAACGGCTGCAAGTAAAGCCATCGGGAAAAAGAAAACTGCATAAATAATCAAGAGCCAAAAGAAGATGTCAATTCTTTTTGTAAAGCCGAAATAGAGGAGAATAGGCCCAAAGACAACGAAAAAACAGCCGGCCGCACTGAGTAGTCGTAAAAACACATCACTAATCTCAAGGACTTTAGGAATGGTTCGAGGTGACCTTGTGCCACCGGCAGCGCTGTCATAGATGCACTCAGCAAAATAATAATACATATAGACAGTAATAATAAGCGTAAGGAAGCTCCAAATAAACGGGATGGGGGAGAGCCTTCGCACAATCAGCAAAACAGGAAGCAAAGAGAAAATTCCCATGTTTATCAGGCCTGGCAAGCTTGTCGGATACAAAAAGAAGTCAATGAACCATGGCAGTTTGCGCTGGCCGGTTCGTTCGGTTTTTTCCTGCTCTTTTTCTTGTTGTTCCTGTATTCTATCGTCATGGTCCTGTGCCTCTTCAATGGTTTGTGCAAAAGCGTCATCCCAGCTTGTCTGGGGACTTTCAGCTTCGTGCTTTTGCGTGGTATCAGCGACAGGTGTGGGCGTCTCGGGCTGTTTTTCTGAGTCCAAATCACTCTGGCTTATTGCCGGTGCTGCATCCTTTGGCTTTGGAACAACAACTATTGTCCTGCATTTTGGGCATCTGCCCTTTTTGCCCACTTGTTCTTCGGAGACTTTGATTTTTTTACCACATTTTTTACATTGAAAGCTAATCATTGTGTATTTGCCTGATTTACTTTTAAGTTCGGACGGGTTATTAAATGTTAACCAGGTTTTCCTTTATCATTTCAAAGGCTTTGGCGAGGGCATCATCGATTTTTTCGGGATTTTTTCCACCAGCCTGCGCCATATGCGGTCTTCCACCGCCGCCACCGCCAATTACAGGGGCGATTTGTTTGATTATGTCACCGGCTTTTAAGCCCTTCTTTATCAAATCATCCGTTACCGCCGCCAGCAGAGTGGCTTTGCCGTCATCGGCAAAACCTAAAACCACCACTGCCGATTTTGCCTTCTTTTTGAGCATATCCACTGCGC
>CAZIKS010000244.1:0-5029 GCA_964539795.1 uncultured Pirellulales bacterium | reverse complement strand
AATGTACACCGACTGGTACCTGAAATACGCACTCAATCCGGAAACCGGCTGGCCATACCACAGCTTCCCCTTCAACACCGACCATATCAATTCCGAAAATAAACAAATGGGTTACTTTCAGGCAGGTGGCGGTGTCTTTCTGTACCATCTCTACAAGACAACAGGAAACAGAAAATACTTTGAAAAAGGCACTAAACACCTCGCCGACAAGTTCCTCGAATATTTTGTCAACGACGACGGCTCCTGGAAATTAGACTATAACAATGACGATTTCGGCGCAATCGCTCTCCTGTGCGTATATCGTGAAACTAATGAAAAAAAATACTGGCAAGCCGTTCAAAATCGAATTGACCAGCTAATCGCCTCCCAGAAAGATGACGGCGCAACCGTCCCCGGAAATACAGGCGGATGCTATGTCGCCGCTCTCACCGCTCTGAATATGCTCGACCTGGCAAAAGAAAAAGGAATAGAAGTAGATAAACCTCGCCTGGAAAAATTCATTCGCCGCTGTTCGGATTTCGCTCTTACCCTACAGGAAACCGACCCCGCCGCTGGAACAAAAGCCTACGGAGGATTTTACGGCCAGATTAACCTGAAAGATTTCCGCAAAGAATGGCTGCACGCCCGGGCAACTACCTACTCGATTCTGTTCAACCTGCGATACGAGGGAAAAATCGCCGTACCCTACTACTCCGTTCACGGCTGGGATGACATTAAAAAATAAACCAACAAAATCACTGCTCGGCCGCGCCTAAAACTATCTTGTGTTCGGTCCCGCGAACGCCGAACTTGTTCACGCTCCTCGAATTGAGGAAATTCTGGCCCTCGTGAAGTTTCCATCCGAACACCGGCCCCGTCTCACGCCACTGCCCGTTATCGATGCATATCTCGAAACTCTTGAAATTCGGCGTCACCGTCTCTAATTGCACCTTCAGCTCTTCGCTCCCTTCGTCATACAGGTGTATATAAGCCTGGTTTAATGTCCAGAAGATGTCTTCCACCCTCTCCGTGCGGATTGCCAGAATATACCTCTCATCAACCGTCCCCCTCCGCGTTATCCATTCTTTGCCCCGGCTGTATTCATCCTCTACCATAAAATAGAAAAAATTCCTGTATGCATAAGGCAGCTCGAAAAAATTGTTCCGGTTCTTATACGAAATCCACCTGTACCCCTCCTGCCGGTACCGGTATAAACCGTCCTTCGCCCGTCTCTGCAGTGTTATTTTTTCCGGCCGCTGTTCCGTCCCGAAAACCATCTCCATATCGATCCCCCTGTTCCGCCAGTACTCTCGCCGTATCTCATTGCTGTTAAGCGGCACCCCCGTCCCCTGAATCCGGATATGTGAGTTATGGCTCGGATCTATCTCGACCCATTTCCGCCAGTAGTTGCTCCACACATCCACAGTCCCGTGACCGGCCGATGTCATCAGTTTCGCCGTCCATCCCACCGCATTACAAAGCTGCGTAAAAGTCCACGAAAGGTAAGTGCAGTTGAACGTCTGCCCCGCAAAGCCGTGCTCTAATACATAAAACGCATAGGGCCCGATGTGCGGCGGGTTCCCGAATGGAACGTTGCTGCTAAGCCACTCATTGAGAATCAGCATCTGCTCGAATTCGTTTCGCCCCCCCGCTATCACCTCATCCAGCTTATATTCCTTTCGCAATCGCTGAAGGTCGGCGTTTTCATACTTCTCATAGATAAACGGATACCGCGACCGAAGCACCTCCGGATTATCAAGCCCAAGGCACGTTATCTTCAAACCGCTTTTCAAACGCTTCTCTTCCCTCGGCACAAAACCCGTCAACTCCCCCGCAATCCCCTTTAGTTCCGGCCCGCACATCTGCCTGTTGGAAGCCAACTGCCTTTCTTTCATCTCCCGATGAACCCCCGGCAGCGACTTTCTTTTCCCCTCTGCGTCCTCCGCCGATAGCCCACCTTTGAACAATAAATGCCCGAACCTTTCCGCATCGACAAGGCTCAGCCGTATCGGTGTCGAGCTAAGCGCCCTCTCGGTATTCACCCCGAACAAAGCCACGTTAAAACCCCACACCTCCCCGTCTCCCGGCCGGGCAAATATCTCCGATACCGGTATCAAAACCTCCGCCTGCCATCTCTCCTTTGACTTGCCCACCGCCGCCGTCCAGTCCGCCGACCAGCTTTCATCGTATATCTGCAAATCCTGCTTTCGCCCAGCAGGGCCGATTATAAACTGATGATAAATACCGTGACCGTGTTCGCTATCAAGGCAAATCCGAACACTTGAAGCCGAACTCAAAAGCGCATATTCATCGCTTAAAAAACATTTCTCAAGCGATTCATCCGTCTTGACCTTTGGCAAATCAATCCCTAAAACAAGGTTCGACCCGTCGTAAAATACCTTGACCGTCGCCTCGATTGAAACCTCTTTCGCATCCTTTGCCCGGTGAAATTTATTTATCACCCCAGCTTCTTTCCAGCACTCCTCATTCAATTCCCCGTCTATGTTCGCTCCTTTAAGTACCGTCGGAACCACCGTCACAATCTCGTTGGCCGGGTCAGGCCACGGAAACCCGTCCAGCCGGACCTCTCCGGCTATCCCAGCCAAAAGAAAAACTGAAAATAACACAACCGCCGCAAAGATATTATGGCTTAGTCTCAAAATCCCCCTCGATAACTTAAAATCTGCCATTTGCCTTGCCTCCTGTTGTTTATGTCCCGAACTATCGTTGCCCGGGTCAGCATTATTCGTTTTACCGGATAAAAGCAGTATACCCCATATTCCCTCGCAGACAAAGACCAAATTCATCCAGTCTTAAACATATCGACTGTGTTCGAGAATTATTTTTAATTCTTAAAGTGTTATTGATGGATTTAATCAGGCAGCCGCAGGCGGGCATCAGACAAATCAAGCCGATACATAATCTGGTTATAATTATATCGGGGAGTGGGCAATGCCGCGCCGGAAAACGAATCGGTGTAGGTTCCTTCAAAGTATATGATACGTCCACCTTCTTGATCGAAGAATTTATGCTGCGTGGGGTTATAAAATGAATACTTGTTATGAGTTACTATCTTACGTGCAAATCGCCACGGGCCTTCCGGAGACTCGGCTTGAGAATACCATATCTCCCCAAGGTTTGAAGTTCCTCTTACCTGACAAAGTATCATTATGTAATTTTTGAGATATTCATTCCAGAAGACAGAGCCCCTATGTGCGATGACCTCTTCGTTCGTCTCTATATCCCTGAGATTCAACCACCCTTCTTCGGGCTTGATTTTCCCGGCGGCTATCAGTTCCCGATGCCTCTGAACATTGACAACGGCTGTATCTGTTTTCCATCCCCAGTTCAAAGTTCCGTCATTCCTGCGGTCAAGCTCTGGCTCTTCCCTGTCATAACCTCTTCCTTCTTTTAAACCTGTAAACCCTTCATATTTTGAAAGGTCAACAACATGCTTCCAGTCAGCCTTGACACGAACTAAAGGATATGGAGACCCTGCAAAATAATAATAATCTTCGTTGTTTATCTTGACTTTAAGTGTTTGGCCGGAAGGTTCTAATTTTGTCTCTTGTCCAAACTCTATCAGCTTGACAAAAACCTCCTTTTCATCGTCAAATATTACCAGCCCGTGTTCCAAACGTTTACCCAAACTGGCCATGCGGTCATAATGTGCCAGCAATCGAGTCTTTCCCTCTTCATCTTCTAACTGCATCAACGCTTGTATCCATATCATTCCCTCCCCGCCAAGAGGGGCCATTTTCTTACTGAAACCTTTGTTATCTACAAAGTAAGTCAAATCAACTCCTTCGCCTGAGTCAAGTCCGCCGTTTTGAGGCAGTTCAGATGTTGCACCTGCCACAGCAAAATGTCCCAGCGGATAAGACTCCCGGCTGGTGTCCCCCCAGAACCAGTAAACTTTGTCCTTGTAAACAGTTGCCATAACGCTATCCTGCCCTAAAACTCGACCGTTCAATACAGGCTTCTTTAGAGGTGCCGTCCGTCCAGTGAGTACTGTGTCGCGATAAATCCCCTGACCGGTTATCCTGTAGAGACGTTCTGCGACATTTTGTCTGTTGATTTTAACCGTTGCCTTTGCTCCCGGCCTTGTCAATAGCGCCATTCCCCGATATCCAAAGCCATCGGCCTGGACTTCATAGCCGTGGCTTTGAATATGAAAAAAAACGTTCCTGTTCATCAAACCAGGTTCATAAAAAGCAATGATGCCCTTGCTGTCCGTATAATACCGGACATCATTCACTGTTTGTAACTCAACAAGGGGTACTCCTCTGCCGCTCTGGCCGTCAATCACCTCGATTGTAAAATACTCGACCGGATTCATTGCATTCCTGCAGCCGGAAAATAAAACCGCCAAAATAAAGATTGCCGGCCAATAGAATAATTTAATTTTGCCTTTCATTTAGTCTACCCAATGATAAATAAACGCCCTTTATGATATCTTGAGTCTTATATAATCTGACATTTACTATTTATACCTGTTCCGCTGAACTCCATCCCCAATAAGATAGTACATTTATCGTGAAATTCAAGCTTTCTTATGGGCTCTATATGATAACCTTGCGACTGTAATTAGTGCAAAAAATCCAACGTTCAGTAATTAATATCTTTTCCTTAATATAATTGAAAAGCCGAGCCCGAAACCATGTTCACTTCTGACCGAAGCGGGGAGCTGGTTTTTGCACATCATTTTTATTGTTTCTGTTTTTAAAATTTTTGTGTTGTCGAGTTCGCCGTTATTCAGGAGCATCCGGCAGAAACGCAGGTAGTCGCGGCCTGTTGACACGAGTCCGCCGCCACCGGAGAGGCTTACGGGTTTGGTTTTGATTGGGTTTGTTTTGCAAGTTGGCGAATGCGCGGTTCATTTTCATAATCCTTTGTAGAATATAAATTTAGGTTCATTTTGGCTTTTCGGAGATTGGCTTTGAATTGGGTTTGTTTTGCATAATTAAGTAGTTGGTAGATCCTGGTTCTGTAATCATTATGCTCTGTTGAAAAGGTTTTAGTTTCGGATGGGAGTTAGCCGATTTATGAT
>CAZIKS010000243.1:0-5043 GCA_964539795.1 uncultured Pirellulales bacterium | reverse complement strand
GGTGATTGGTGATTATTTAACCATTTAATCAATCACCATTTAACCAATCTTTCAAAAGGCAACGATGTGCTTGTCCGACGACAGTCAAGATCGGAGATGAACGATGGCGAAAAAGCCCCTTAAACTCAAAGACGTAGATAAACCCAATTTGTATCGGGAAACTTTCCCCTATACCGAATTCCCTAAAGCAATATTCGATAACCAAACTGTTGCTTACGATATTCCGGAGAATATCTGGATAACCGATACGACATTCCGTGACGGTCAGCAGGCCCGGCCACCTTATACGCCGGAACAAATCCTGAAAGTTTTCGATTTACTGCACAAAATAGACGGCGGGACCGGTTTGATTCGCCAATGCGAGTTCTTTTTATATTCAAAGCGCGATAGAAAAGCGGTAGAGTTGTGCAAAGGTCGCGGCTACAAGTTTCCTGAGATAACCGGCTGGATTAGAGCTGTGCCGGCTGATTTTAAGCTGGTCTGCCAAATGGGGCTCAGCGAAACCGGCATTTTGACCTCGGCAAGCGATTATCATATATTCCTTAAGCTGCGAAAGACGCGTGCCCAGGCGATGGAGGCATATCTTTATATTGCCAAAGCTGCACTGGATAACGGTGTTATCCCACGATGTCACTTTGAGGATATAACACGAGCCGATTATGAAGGTTTTGTATTGCCGTTCGCTGCTGAGTTAATGAGGCTGGCTGAAGAGTATAACAGGCCGGTCAAGATTCGTCTTTGTGATACGCTTGGCTTTGGCCTGCCGTGGGCCAGCGTAGCACTGCCGCGGAGCATTCCAAAACTTATTCACGGACTTCGACAAATCGGGGTGCCGTCTGAATGGCTGGAATGGCACGGCCATAACGACCTGCATAAGGTGCAGGTAAACGCCGCAACAGCGTGGCTCTACGGCTGTAGCGCCGCCAACGGTGCCATATTCGGGGTCGGTGAGCGAACCGGCAATCCGCCCATAGAAGCTCTGGTCGTCGAACATGCCCAATTGAAGGGTACAACCGCCGGTGTCAATTACGCGGCGATAACGGAACTTGCCGAATACGCCAGAAGCGAACTGGGCTTTGAAATTGCACACAACTATCCGCTGGCTGGAAAGGATTTTAACGTTACCAGGGCCGGTATCCACGCCGACGGTTTGCTAAAAAACGAGGAGATATACAGCTGCTTCGACACCCAAAAGCTGCTCAACCGACCCCTCAGGGTAGCAATCACCGACAAGACCGGCGCAGCAGGTATCAAACACTGGATAGAAGCCAGATACCAAATTGAAATCGCCAAGCATAATCCTCGCGTAACCAAAATAAAAGACAAAATCGACGCTGAGTATTCAGCTGACCGTGTGTCGGCAATATCCGATGAGGAAATGCTCAAGTGGCTCCGTGAATCCTTCGGCGACGATTTGCCGCCACTGAGAAAATAAGTGGATGAGTAGATGAGTGAATGAGCGGATGAGTAACCTCATTTTACATATAAACGCATCAACGCATTTACCCTAATTATGCCGGATAAAAAAATCAAAGCGGTACTGTTCGACCTCGGCGAGACCCTGCTGAACTTCGGCAAAGTCAACACAACCCAGCTTTTTTCGGCAGGTGCCAGATTGTCATACGAGTTTCTGGCAAGTTTAGGCCAGCCGGTCGGCAATTTCAACTACTACTGCTGGCGAAACCTGATAGCTATTCGCATACGCTGCTGGCTTTCCAGCATAACCGGAAGGGATTTTAATGCGCTGGCTCTGTTAAGGGGAATCGGCACAAAAAAGGGAGTCAAGCTCGATAGGCAACAGTGGCAACACCTGGCGTGGCTCTGGTATGAGCCCTTGAGTAAAGTCGCTAAAGCCGAATCGAATATTATCCAAACTTTAACTACTCTTAAAAAATCGGGCCTTAAGCTTGGTATAGTTTCCAATACTTTTGTACACAGCAGCTCTCTGGATAAACATCTGGAACGGTTAGGTATACTGGACTTCTTTGCGGTCAGGGTTTATTCATACGAATTCGATTTCCGAAAACCCGACACTCGAATCTTCAAAGCAGCCGCCGAGAGGATTGGCGAGGCGCTGGAAAATATATTGTTCGTAGGAGACCGCATCGATAATGATGTTAAACCCGCAGTAAAAACCGGTATGCAAGGTGTTCTAAAAGAGGCATACACCAATGTCGGGAAAAAACTGCCTAAAGGGGTCCGGAAAATAAATCGACTTTCCGAACTGCCGGGGCTTATTGAAAAAATCAACGCAGAAACTTCGCACTGACTGAGAACGATGTTGCAGCAATACTCAGAAAACTTCGTGACAAACAGACTAAAATCTGATACTCTAAACTTTACGGATGCCGTCCTGAATTAGCCGAAGCCCTGAGCAGGGCCGAAGGATTGACGCATATGTTTAGAGAACCCTATGCGAGATACGAAAGGACCTCAACGAAAGGGAGAAACAACAAAGGTTTCCTATAATTCGGTAGACTTTGCCCTTCAATGAATTGATAGTATTGAGTAAAGTGAAAAACATATATCTGAAAGAACAATGCCAAAAGTAAATTATAAAATACTCCAATGGGCTAGAGAAACAGCAGGACTAACCTTAGAGGAAGCTACAAAGAAGCTTAAGCTTCATCAAGCACGAGGTGTATCTGCTGTTGATCGACTTTCTGCTTTGGAATCTGGTGACGATCATCCCACTCGATCACTTCTTACGAGAATGGCAAAACAGTATCGACGACCACTGTTGACCTTCTACATGACAGCCCCGCCCCGAAAAGGTGACCGTGGCCAAGATTTCCGAACACTTCCGGAGGATTACTCAGACGCTGATGAGGCGTTGTTGGATGCCCTGATTCGCGATGTAAAAGCTCGACAGAGTATGGTTCGAGCAATGCTCGAAGATGAGGAGGATACGGAACCTCTTCCATTCGTTGGGTCGCTGCGAATGTCTCAAGGAGTATCCGCAGTTCTATCATCCATCCAGGAGACAATTCAGATTGATATAGCCGAATTTCGTGGCGAGGATTCTGCTTCCGATGCCTTCAGGTTGCTGCGTGATCGAGTCGAGGCTGCGGGAATATTCGTGCTACTCATTGGTAACCTTGGAAGCTATCACACCGCATTAGACTTGGAGACATTTCGCGGATTCGCTCTCGCAGATGATATAGCACCATTTGTCGTAATCAATGACCAAGACGCTCATTCAGCATGGTCGTTTACGTTATTTCACGAACTGGTTCATATTTGGCTTGGGCAGACTGGCGTTAGCGGCTTGAGGGCGGAAATCTCAATTGAAAAGTTCTGTAACGATGTTGCGAGTGAGTTCTTGTTGCCCACCTCAGAGCTTGAACAACTTGACGTTAACAACAGGACAAATTTCGAATCAGCTCAGAGTCGAATCAGTGAATTTGCGAGTAACCGGAATCTTAGTGCTTCTATGGTCGCCTATAAACTGTATCGAATGGGTACTATCGACTTTAAGAGCTGGAAATCCTTGAGTGAGACCTTTCGAGGAATGTGGCTTGATCAACGCAACCAGCAACGAATAATGGCACGTGAGCAGGAAAGGCACGGACCAACTTACTACTTCACTCGTCGACATCGTATAGGCAAAGCATTGCTTGAGCTTGTTAGTTCTATGATGCGTGCTGGTGCTATAACAACATCGAAAGCGGGAAAAGTGCTCGGCGTCAAGGCTAAGAATGTACAAAACCTTTTTGACACTGGTAGATTGTTTTAGGGGAAATTCTGTTGCTTTACTTGCTTGATGCAAATGTTCTTATTGACGCAAACCGGGATTACTACCCGCTTGAACGTGTGCCCGAGTTCTGGGAATGGCTCGAGAACGCTGGTGAGAAAGGTCATGTAAAAATACCACTCGAAGTGTATGAAGAGGTTAGTGACGGCAATGACGAACTTGCACACTGGGCAAAGCAAGAATCTATTAAGACAGCTCTCCTTTTTCAAGAAGAGGTCGATGTCTCTTCAGTCTCATATGCAACTGACCATGGATATGCATCTGATCTCACTGATGATGAGGTAGAGAAAATAGGTCGCGATCCATTCCTAATAGCATATGTCCGCAAAGATCACGCAGGCAGATGTATAGTAACCACAGAGGTATCTAAGCCTAAAAGGAAACGGGCGAATCGTCATTTGCCCGATGTATGCGCCGACCTTGGAGTTGTATGCTGCAATACTTTTGAATTTCTCCGCGCTCTAGATTTCAGCACTAGATGGAATTCTCCATAACTCGTAATACTTAGCCCGTTGCTCCTTATTCAAACACGGGGTAATTAAAGGTGTCCGGTACTTTTTTGGCTGTAGACAGGAGCCTGTCCTGAGCCTGCCGAAGGGACAGATTTCGAGCATCGAGTATCCAGCATCAAGAATCCAGAATCCCAACGGTTAATAAAAAATTTACTTGACGTATAACTTTTAATAATGTATAATACACCTCAACTAATGGAATAGAATCACACTATTAAATAGTTCATAGTCAATAGCAAATCGCAAATGGTTCATAGATCATGGTTCATAGTCAATCGTCAATAGACATAGTAAATCATAAATGGATCCCAGCGCGCCGGCAGACTATTTTATGCAAAACAAACCCAATTTCCCTTAAGGACAAAATGAATACAACCTTCTTTCTCACAAAGAATTATGAAAATGAAATTGCTTTCAGGCTCTAAAAAATACAAACCCAAACAAAGCCGATTTTTGTATAAATAGCTGCGTTTATTGTTTATAATCGCCGCTATGTGCTGAGAATTTGATAAGGAATTTTGTAAATGAGCATGACTGATGCGGCTTTTCAAAAGTGTATAAATCCGGATTGTGGAGCCGAGTTCGACTGTGGACAGTCGATGTTCAAATGCCCGGACTGCGGTGAATTGCTCGATATACACTATAACTGGGACAAGATTGAAGTCCCCGATAAATTAGGCGACTTTAGCAAACGCTGGGCAAACAGAAGCAACCCCATAGACTTTTCAGGGGTATGGCGATTTCGCGAGCTGCTGAACTTCTGCGAAGACAAATACA
>CAZIKS010000242.1:0-5073 GCA_964539795.1 uncultured Pirellulales bacterium | reverse complement strand
CATCTAAAAGTTCTTCCAGAACACTGATTCTGCCCCTGGTTTTTTTTATTTTTAACTCGCCCCCCTCCAATAAACCCACACCGGCAGAATCGTACCCGCGATACTCTAATCGTTTCAGCCCCTCTACAAGGATTGGCTGGGCCGGCTTTTTACCTAAATAAGCTACTATACCGCACATTTATATTTCCCTAAATTTAAAAAAGCTCAATAAGGGTAAATCGGCAAAAAATACCGTCGCCATAATACAAAATCCACTGCTCAAGGAAAATATATTTTGGCAGACCTCGTTTGAATCTTACTTACTTTGCAGGGCCGTCCAATCCGATCGGTTAATCAATTTTACTTGTTTGGCATATAAGATATTCTCATTTGACGAATCAGCTTTTATGCTGTTTAATTTTACGTATGATAGCGGTTATTGACTATAATGTGGGAAATGTCAAGAGCGTATGCAACGCATTTAGGCATATTGGCTGCGATGTAAAACTAAGTTGTGAGCCTGAAATAATAGAAACAGCAGCCGGGGTGGTTTTGCCGGGCGTGGCGGCTTTTGGCTATGCGGTGAGCGCGTTGGGAAATCTGACCGAACTGATAAAAAACTTGTTCTGGCGGGCAGGCCTCTGCTCGGTATTTGTGTCGGCTACCAGATGCTTTTTGACCAAAGCAACGAGTATGGTCAACATAAAGGGCTTGGCTTGGTATCCGGAAATGTAGTGCCTATCCCCGCCGGCAGAGTAATCCCGCACATGGGTTGGAACCTGGTAAAGCTGCCCGAAGATATGGATTTATTTGCCGGTCTGGAAAAAGAAAAACATTTTTATTTTGCACACTCTTTTTATGCCAGCGTAACTGATGATAATGCTAAAATCGCTTATACAGATTACGGCTTTGAACTGCCCGCCTCGATACAGAAAGGTAATATTTACGGTACACAATTTCACCCAGAAAAAAGTGGTCAGGCTGGCTTGAAAATCTTGCAGAATTTTGCACAGGTTGCCGAAGGGGCAAACTCTTAATGTTGACAAAAAGAATTATTCCTTGCCTGGACGTCAAAGATAACCGTGTGGTTAAGGGCGTCAATTTTTTGAATCTGCGTGATGCCGGCGACCCCGTGGAATTGGGTGCGAGGTACAGCGACACCGGCGCCGATGAGCTGGTTTTTCTGGATATCACCGCCACAATTCGGTCGCGTAAAACAATTGTCGAACTTGTCGAAAAAGTCGCTGAGAAAGTCTTTATCCCGTTTACCGTGGGCGGAGGTATCCAGACAATCGAGCAAATCGACGAGCTTCTGCGAAGCGGAGCTGAAAAAGTCTCGGTAAATACCGCGGCTGTACAGAAATCAGACCTTCTGGCTGAAGCCGCACAGCGTTTTGGAAATCAGTGCGTTGTTTTGGCGATTGACGCCCGCCGCTCTAAAACAAATCCCGGTAGATGGCAGGTCTGTGTCAAAGCTGGCTCTGAGCCGACGGATATCAACGTGGTTGAATGGGCTGTTGAGGCCGAAAAGATGGGTACCGGTGAGATTCTTTTAACCAGTATGGATACTGACGGCACTCAGGCCGGCTATGATAACGAACTCAATAAAGCCGTGACCGATGCGGTCAATATTCCTGTAATCGCCTCCGGCGGTGCAGGAACCCTTGAACATCTTTATGATGCCATCACCATTGGCGGCGCAGACGCAGTGCTAATGGCTTCAATTACGCACTTCGGCAATTATACCATAAAACAAATGAAGGACTACCTCAAAGGCCGGAGCATACCGGTAAATCTATAGTTCCAGAATGGCCATTCTTTCTCAAATCAGGGAATAAATTTTCTGTTCCAGCGCGGTTCCATAGGATGCAGGGATTTAACATCCGTCGTTAGCGAAATTTGAAACTTCTCCAACATATCTTTGAAATTAAGCTCCTGTAATCGGTCAAAACACTCGACAGTGATTTGATAACGTTGATTTCGGGCCTGGTCACCTCCTTTAGATACCGATGGTTTTAAGCGGGCGTGTTCCTTGTGAATTTCCTGAAAAAAGTCCTGCCAGAAATCAGGTCCATATTTTTGCTCACAGCGCCAAAGTATGTGAGCATGAATTCGGTCGCATAGATTAGCTGCTATATCTTTGGGAAATACATACCCCAACTGTTGATAGCGTTTAAAGGTGTGCATCTGTATTTCTCTGGTTTCCAGCACGTGCCTTTTATGTATGGGATTGCTGGCAACCTTTTCTGTTATTTTCGTCCCGATAGTCCAGCCTATCATTTCCCATCCGAACTGTGCGCCGGTAGAGTGAACAAAACTATGGGCCATTTCTTCTATGTACCCGGAAACATGCGGTAAGCCATACTTTTCCCATTCCTTGTATGATTTTAGATCAAGATTCTTATAGCCATATTTAATCTCACAATTGACCGTCCCTCCCTGTGTGCCTTGGTGCCCTTCGGGGAAATGATAGACAACTACCTTATATTCGGCATGTGCACCTACCAAGCGGTACAATTCATCGTAAGCTTTAATTAAATATTTAAAAATAATTTTTGCTTCTGTAGTTTTTTCCCCGGGCGTGAATAAACGGACATACCTGCTATCCAACATCACCCCTGGCTCTTCAATTGATGCTTCATACGCCTCGAGGTTAGGATACTTTAGGTTTGGCTTAGGTAGTTTGTCGGATGTGCACAGGACGATGTTCTTAAAGCGCAAACCATCACCGGAAAGCAGTCGAAGCGTAACATTGTTCTCGCCGTTGTTTAGTTTTAACTTAAATCGCTCAGCGGTCCACTGGTCAGGTTTTTGTTGAGCATCGAGCAAGGCGCTTTTGCCCACATTTACGGCATTGCAAGACATCTCGAATTGCTCATTTCCACTGCCGCCGGGATTCCACGTAATATGAAGCCAGCAGTCACCAGATTGTAACGTCGAAAAAAGGAATTGAATTTCCTTAACTGATTTTCTGCCGGATGCCAGGTGTCCCATGCCCGTTGGACAGCGAACAGTCTGTTGATGAAGGTTGACGATAACACAACCATCTTCAATAGGGTAAGCTTTGTTAGTTCTATCAAAGAATCGGCTTTCACTAATATCCCATATAGTACAGGATTGAAAGGTTTGTGCTTCAGCAAAAGCGCCCATACCAGATATTATTATCAGCGGCAAGGCTATCTTCTTGAACTGCGCAATCATTGCCGTTAGTAAGACCGCAAATATTGTTTTGCCTTGATTCATTTATTCTTCCTTCGTAATACTACGGTGCGTAAGCCCGTAGATGGAAGTACCCGACGAAGTCGGGCGAGCTTAGCCCGTCCCGGAAAATGCCACGTCCGTAAGGGCGTGGAAATTTACTTTTCCTAAAATGGTATAAGAAATACCTACTCTACAACATCGGTGCAAATATCTAATGGATATGTCACTCACTTGAGCCATTCGTAAAGCTCATAGTGATGTTTGTTAATGCCCAGTTTTTCGTACACCTGCTGTGCCGGTTTATTTTGCTTATCAACGTAAAGACGAATACCAGCCAGTTCCGGTGATTGCTCAACCTGCTTTTTCAAATTCAGGTACAGCTTCTTAAACACACCCTTTCCGCGCGCTTCGGGAATTACAAAAAGTGAATGTATCCACAGAACCGTTGCGTTTCTCCAGTCGCTCCATTCCGGTATTGCCAATAGCACCGCCAGGACTTTATCTTTTTCCTGTGCCACCCAGTAGGTTCCTCGCGTCGGCTCATGGAAAACGCCGTGTACTCCCTTTCTTACCAAGGTTTTATCAAGCTCAAGCCCTTCCGTCTCCTGCGCCATCTGCAGTTGCAACTCGACGATACGTTCGGTATCGCTCAATCTTCCCTTGCGAATCTCAATCATCCCTGCAGGCCTGTCATTTGACAATCATTACCCTTTCTCTCCTGCTGCACCGGCTGAAAAGCTCAGAAAATGTCCAAATAGGTATCGAGTTCCCAGGTAGTGACCTGCTGTTTGAACTGGTCCCACTCCTTTGTTTTAACATCGATGTATCTTTCAAACAAATGCTTGCCCAGTACTTCTTTCATAAGTTCGTCTTTTTTGAACTCGTATAGGGCCTGACCTAACGAGCCCGGCAGAATATCGATATTTTTTGTGGCCAGGCTTTCATCGTCGAGTTGGTATATGTTCTCTTCAACCGGCTCAGAGGGTTGCAGGTCTGCTTTGATTCCGTCCAGACCGGTCCTTAACATAACCGCAAAAGCCAGATACGGATTGCAGGCTGGATCCGGGCATCTTAGCTCGATTCTCGCAGCTTCGCCCTTGCCTTTGAACCATTTGGGCACTCGCAAAAGAGCTGAACGGTTCGCACTTGCCCAGGTAATGTACACAGGGGCCTCGTATCCTGAAACAAGCCGCTTGTACGAATTTACCGTCGGACAGAGAATTGCACACATTCCTTTGATGTGTTTTATTTGGCCGGCAATAAAATTGAAGGCGGGTTTAGAAAGGTTATATTTGTGCTCTTTGTCATAAAAGGCATTTGTTTTCGCTTTGGTGTCAAACAGGCTTTGGTGAACGTGCATGCCGGAGCCTGCCATCCCCATTATCGGTTTCGGCATAAATGTGGCGTGCAGATTGTGCTTTTGAGCAATCTTTTTTGCGCAGTATTTCAATGTCAGCACCTTGTCGGCCACATCCAGACATTGTCCGTAATTGAAATCTATTTCGTATTGGCCGAAGCCGACCTCATGATGGGACGTTTCAACTTTGATTCCAAAGTTTTCCAGTGCACTGGCTATTTCTTTTATGACCTTGTAGCCCTCGTGAGAAGACAAATCGAAATAGCTACCGTAATCCAGAGGAGAGGTTCTGTTTTCGTCATCTGCCTTAAATAAATAGAATTCCGGTTCCGGGCCGACGTTATACTCGAAACCTTGTTTTGCTGCTTCGGCGATTGCTTCTTTGAGAATAAACCTTGGGTCTCCCTCGAAAGGATTGCCATCTGAGCGGTGGATATCACAGATTAGTCTTGCAGCCCTGCCGTTTTCGGTCAGCCAGGGCACAACAGCGTAAGTTGTCATATCCGGCTTCAAAAACAGGTCGCTTTCCTGTATTC
>CAZIKS010000241.1:0-5089 GCA_964539795.1 uncultured Pirellulales bacterium | reverse complement strand
AATCGGGCATCCAGTCGGCAGACATAGATTTGTAAAGATGCTCTCTGTCAGCCATTATGTGCTGTTCGGTTAAAAGACCGGCAAAGAGCTGGGCGATATTGTTTTTCTGGCCCTGTTTTCCCCTTGAGATAGTATTTAGCTGGTTTTGTAAAAATTTTGGCGTAAGTTCCTTACCGGGACGTTTTATTCGGATTTTGGCGGGTTGTATATCGACGAGGATGTTGAGGACCTGTCCCTGGTCGTTTATTACGGGGTCGATGTATGCGGTAAATTCTATTTCCAAGGAGGCCTGTGGGTGTGCGAGCAGGATTTTTCGGAGTTTACCTGTTTGGAGCCTTAGAGGAACGAGGAAGCTGCGGCCGGGGTCGATAGTTGATGCGGGTTGGGTTTTTGTAGAAACGAGGTTTGGGAGCTTTTCATTAATGTCGCCGGTAATCTCGGCGTCAACTCTGATGCTGCCGGTGAAGAGTCCGTCGTCTGAGACAACAAGGGGTTCGGTAGAATTATTTGTGATCACCAAAGAAGCGCCGAATTTGCTGCCGTAGTAGAATTTGCTTCCCCTAAGGTTAAGTTCGAGTGAAATCAGTTTCTCGGGCCTAATAAAAGCGGGGACAATGGGCTGCCTGAGAGAATCAGTTAAAGCCTTCAAGACGATTCCAGGGTCAATTGGGGGGACATAATCACCACCGTTATCGGTCAGGATTTTTTTAGCAGTTTCGGCCTCGAACGCCCCCGGGTCTTTTGCGATTACGGATTTTAGCGTTTCAAAGGCCTGTTCTTTTTGTCCCTCGGCCAATTGAATCTGTGCCAGAGCCAAGTCCGATATTGGAGTTTTGTCGTAATTATCGATAATGGATTTGGCCCAGTCTTTTTGTCCGTTCATCACAAGTGAATAGGCCAGTACAGCGGCAGCTGTGGAATTTGGGTCAATTGAATAAGCTTTATTTGCCCAGTCAATTGCTTTACCCGGGTCGGGTAGTACGAAACAATAAAACCAAGCGAGCTGCTCAGTGGTAACGGGGCTTTTGACGGCGACAGAGGCGTTTGGGGGCAGTAAATTCAGGGCTTTTTGTTCAGCCTGTTCGAGCAGACGAGCAGCCTGTTCGGTGTCACCGATTTTATCGGCAGCCTTTGCTGCAATAGCTTCAACGAAAAGGTCGAAACAGCCGGTTTGTCGAATATCCTTAGCAATTTGCAGACATTTATAGTGGTCGCGCAGCGTATTATAGCTGCTCATTGCCCACGGCAGGTAAAGCCATTGGGGCAAAGGCCGGGACGGATAAAGATAGGCGAACAATTCGTTACAATATTGGTAGGCTTCGGAAGCTACATTGTAAAGCTGCAACTGCTCGGCATATTCAGCAAAGGCAAAGGCGGCATCAAGATTGAAGGGATTTTCACCGAGAACCATCCTTAGTTGTTCCAGATATGTGGCCGGGTCTATCTGCTCGCCTATAAGCTCTGCGAGTTTTGAAAAGGCGAGTTTATTGTATTTATTTTTCTGGTAAGCCTGCATAAAGAACTGAGCGGCGTTCGGGTCGTCGGCGGTCTCGGCCTTCAAGGAGCCAAGCAAAGTAAGCAACTGTGAATCGAAGGCGGCATTTCTTCCGGCAACATTCTGCAAGACAAACTGGAGGAATTGTTCGCGCTGCTCACGGGAGTCCAGGCGGTCCAGCAGATATTGAATTGCACTTTTTGTAACTTCGAGGTCGGCGGATTGGTTTATGTAGGCGTCGAGCGAAAGAAGTATCAATTCTGAATGGTCTTTGTCATTGTTTTTCGAGGCGAATTTGATAATCTCAGGCAGCGTGTAGGTTGTAGTATTGTCGAGGTCTCTTGCAGCGGTCAAGAAAACAACCGCCTGTTCGACAGCGAGGTTGTCAGCATCGGGGCGGTTACCCAATTCATAGGCAATTTCATAAAATTTCTGGCTGACAGTGGGAGAAAAGAGGCCTTCGGAAGCAGTGCGCTGCCTGGCTACAAGCGTGGCCGGATTTAAGATAAGAATAAAGAGAGAAGCAAAAATACAGAAAGCCAAACGTCCTGCTTTTGAATTTTCACTTTTTATAGCTTTACGCATTTTGTTCTCCGGACAGCGTAAGACGACTATGACAGCTTTAGCTATCTGTTCTACGCATTTACTATCGGCCGTGTTTTAATCCGTTACCCCTTTTTTCGGGCAATTATGGGGTTCGCTTTAGGTATAAAGGCAGCATAAATCGGCGATTTTCGGTTTTAATCAATTCTTTTGAGCCTTTAAGCGGTGGTTTTAGGGTCAAAACGGACGTTGCAGTGAGAGTTCTATGAGTTGAGGGTGAACGGTCAGTTTTAATGATTACCTTTGAAATCGGTTTTTTTTGGTGAGCCTGTGATAAGAGAAAGCATCCTGATACGCAGGCATTTTGCCGCCATCCAGTATGCGGCGGCTGCGGCGGGCACAACGACGGCCAGCCTTAAAATATCAAAGCGTGTACCTGCGGGCAGGTCTTTGCAGAGGTACAAAACGGCCTTTCCGAGGAGCCACATAAGAATTGCCGCTATGATTGTTTTTAGCAGGGTGGTCATCAGGCCATCGAGGATAGAATTGCCGAACCTTCTGCGAAGGGCAAAAATTAGAATTGCAACCTGCAGGTAAGAACAGAGCGCTGTCGAAAGCGCCAGTCCGGCTGTTCCCATAAACCATATCAGGGTCAGATTAAGAACAATATTTACAAAAACCGCTATCAGTGCGCTTCTGGCGGGCATTTTGGAGTCCTGCGTTGAGTAGAAAGCTCGGGTGACGACCTGCTGTGTAAAGAAGCCGCACAAGCCGAGTGAATAAAATAAAAGCACAGTTGTCGTAAGATCGGTGTCAGCAGGCGTGAACTGACCCCGCTGGAAAATAACCGAAACCAACAGATTTCTCACGAGCAATAAACCTGCGGTCGCAGGCAGAGCGATAAAGACAGCGGAGCGGATACCGCGTGAAACGGTTTTTGTCAAAGCGACAAAATCTTTTTTTGCGGCTTCTGCGCTCATAACAGGGAAAACGGCAGTTGCCAGAGATATACCCAGTACCCCCAATGGAAACTGATAAAGGCGCTGAGAATAAAAAAGGTGTGAGACAGCACCTTCCCACATCGGGTATGTGAATTGTCTGTCGAACAAGAAGAACACTTCTCCTTTTTCCGGTGAGCCTGAAAACCACAAAGCGATAAAATCGTCGGCCAGAGTATTTATCTGAGTGGCTGTGAGACCGAGAATCATGGGCCCCATAAGAATAATTATTTTTTTAAAGGGCTCGGATTTGACCTGCCATGCCGGCCGAATATAGACATCCCTTTTGCGGAGCGGTTGAAGCTGCATAGATAACTGAACGCAACCTGCGACGAGGACGGCTGCTGCGACGATGAAGACCAGGCTGGCCGGTTGTATTTCCAATACCCATCCACCGATGCAAAGCGCGCTGATAATAAAAATGTTGAGCACAATTGGAGCAGCAGCCGGCATAGCAAAGTGTCGATGAGCGTTTAGTATGCCGGCCAAAATAGCGACAACACAAATCAAAATGGTATAGGGCAACATAATCCCGCTTAATGTCAGCTTAAGGTCGGTGCCGGGGAGAACACTGAAAAAGGTATAATATCCCCAGATAATCATCTCTCCGAGCAGGACGATTGCCGCCAGTATTATGAAGATGACTGTAACGACGGTGGAGGCCAGTTTCTTTGCAGCTTCGGGGTCTTTGTTTAATTGTTCACTATATATTGGTATGAGTGATGAAGCGGCAGCACCTTCGCCGAAAAGGCGTCTTGCGAGATTTGGGATTTTGAAGGCAATTACCCAGCCGTCCATCAGGCCGGAAGCGCCGAGGAAATAAGCAAAGGCCATATCCCGCAACATGCCGAAGACTCTTGAAATTGCGGTAAGCGAAGCAATCTGCCTGAAGCCTCTTATCATAATAAAACTTTTCAATCCGCGAAAAAATTTGTTGTTATTTTTTTTCTACAGTGTCCATCCCTGGCGGTACTGTCGGCTGAGATATTGATTCGCTTCAGGGATGTTTGTGACCTGCATATTCGGTCCGTCCCAGGTCAACTTTTTACCGGTTCGTATTGCCACATTTCCCAGAAGAATGACTTCTGTGAGCGGGCCGGCATAATCGAAATTTGCCAGCGGCTTCGGGCCGCCCTTGCATGCCCCGAGCCATTCCTGATGATGGTTTAGTCCCCTTGGCAGGAAAGGTTCGGGGGGCTTGAAACCTTTCATTTTCGATTCTGGTATCAGTCGAGGTCCTGCGCCGTGTGGGGCGAGGATTTCCCCTTTTTCTCCGATATAGAGGCCTCCTTCTTTCGGGAAATTTCTTTCCTGTTCCAGTTCAGGCGGTCGCCAGGGATATATACCGCCGCTATACCAGTAAATCTTAACGGGGGGCATATCTTCCCTTGCATCGAACTCGTATCGAACGACGGAAGCAACGGGGAAAGTTTCATTGTTAAACGGGGTACTTTGTCCTTCTATAGTCCTGGGGTACTTTAGTTTCAGGGCCCAAAAAGCGGGGTCGATTATGTGGCATCCCATATCGCCCAATCTTCCGCAGCCGAAATCCCACCAGGCTCTCCAGAGAGACGGGACGTAGTTCGGATGGTAAGGGCGGTATGGCGCCGGACCAAGCCAGAGGTCCCAGTCGAGGGTAGTGGGTACCATCGGGGTTTTCTTCGGGCGGTCAGTGCCCATCATCCTGCTTTGCCGTTTGTTGCTCCAGAGGTGTACTTCGTGAACTTTGCCGATAGCTCCTGTTTGGAGCATTTCCACGAGCAACCTGAGGGCTTCTGTGGCGTGGAGCTGAACGCCCATTTGCGTGGCAACATTGTGCTCTCGGGCGGCCTCGGTCAGCCGTCGTGCCTCATAAACCGAATGAGTCAGGGGTTTTTCACAATATACGTGCTTTCCCATTTTAATTGCCATCATAGCGGCGACGGCGTGTGTGTGGTCCGGAGTGGCTACGACGACGGCATCGATATTCTTTTGTTTTTCGAGCATTTTTCGAAAGTCATGATACTTTTTGGCTTTTGGGTATTTTTCGAAGGAATCTGCGGCGTGTTTTTCG
>CAZIKS010000240.1:0-5096 GCA_964539795.1 uncultured Pirellulales bacterium | reverse complement strand
CAGATTCATCCTGACGGATTCGCCCGACAAGAATATCATCCTTATCGGTAGCATCGACTGGCATCGGGAACCGGTTATTTTCACGGTCGTCCATCACCGAAACCCCCGGTGCCGTACTCAACAGGTCCCTGACCTGCTCAGCTGTTATCGGCTCGGCGAATTCAAGATTAATACTCTCGCAGTGCGCCCTGAAAACCGGTATCCGAATACAGGTACACGTAATCGCAATCTCCGGACAATCGAATATCTTCCTCGTCTCATTGACCATCTTCATCTCTTCAGCGTTGTATCCGTTCGCCTCCAGGTTCGAATTATGACTGAACACATTAAACGCGATTTGATACGGAAACGCCTCGCATCTCGCTTCTTTGCCATCCAGTATATCTCGGCTTTGCTCTTGCAGTTCAACCATCGCCGAGTGCCCCGCACCGCTCGCCGCCTGATAAGTACTGACCACCATCCGTTTGACCGGATTCGCTTTATGTAATGGCCACACCGGAACTATACCGATAATCGTCGAGCAGTTCGGATTGGCGATTATACCTTTATGCTCTTTTATTTTTTCCGGGTTAATTTCCGGGATAACCAGCGGCACCTCCGGCTCCATCCTGAACGCTGATGAGTTATCGACCACCACCGTTCCCGCCTCGACCGCTGCCGGCCCGAATTCCTTACTCCGCGACCCGCCTGCGCTGAACAAAGCTATATCAACGCCCTCGAAACTCTTTTGCGTCAATTCTTCGACGATATATTCTCTGCCTTTGAATTTGATTTTCTTGCCCGCCGACCGGCTGCTCGCTAACATCTTCAGCGAATCAAACGGAAATGCACGCTCTTCCAGAATCTTCAAAAATTCCTGACCGACTGCTCCGGTAACCCCCGCTATTGCCAGATTACAACCCATTGTCAAATCTCCTGAAAATATTTACCACACATAAGCAAAGGCAGCCGATTAAAGACTGCCTACTCTAAAATCCTAAAACCAATATCGGCAGAATTTTAACTTGCCTCTCGAAGAAATGCAACCTTTTTTTCCGGCTTCCTAATTCAGGCTTTCTTGTTCGGTATTCGCTCCTCCCAACTGTTGTCCGCTATCCGCCTTTTGCCAGACCTCCGCCATTATAGACGCCGTTATAATACAGATAAACACGAAAGCCGCCGCCGGCATCGCCGCCTTTGCACCGAAATGCTCCATCGCCAATATCGTCCCCAGTCCCGCATTTTGCATCCCGATTTCAATCGCTAAAGTCCGGCGCCTTTTATTGCCCATCCGAAACAAGCTGCCCACCCCGTAACCGGCAAGCATCCCGTAAACGTTCAGCGCAACGACCGCAGCTAAAATAATCCCTGTCAACTCCGCCAGATTGTCCCTGTTACGGGCTATCACCAATGAGCAGATAAATATTATAAACGTAACTATATCGCCGGGAATATCGCCGATATCTTTTCAATTTTTTCTTTGAAAAAATGCCTCACGCCAAAACCGACAAATAACGGCGCAACAACCATATAAATCACGTCCAGCATCATCGCCCAAAAATTAACCTTCATCATCGCCCCCGCTAAAACAAGCGTCAATCCCGGCGTCAGCACAGGACAAAGAAGCGTCGATACCGTCGTCAGCGAAATCGAGTAAGCCGTATCCGCCCCGGCTATATAGCTCATCACGTTGCTCGCCATCGCCCCCGGCGCAGAACCCGTCAGTATCAAACCGACCGCTATCTCGTCCGGCAGCCCCAACGACTTCGCTAAAACAAACGCCCCTAAAGGCATAATACTAAACTGTGCGCAGCTCCCGATTAAGACGATTACCGGCTTTTCTATTATTCGCTTAAAATCTTCTGTTTGCAGTACCGCCCCGATGCCGAACATCGTCAGGGCAAAGAACAGCTTATTATATCCTCCCAGCGCGATAAACGGCCCCTGCCAAAAATACGCCGCCACCCCGGAAAGCACAACCCAGACAGCAAAATACTTCGTGTAAAAACCAAGAGCCTTCTTAAACATGCACGAAAGTATAAACTCTCGCTCCACGGCTGACAACGCCAATATTCACTAATATGGCTTTGCACACACCGGTTCACAAAAATCGGGATATCAATATCATTTCCAGCCGAACGGGAAAAACCAAATTTGAGCAAAAAAACTCAAACTTAGGTTTTTTTAACCTGTGCACCAGGTATTCTGTTCCCTGTGCCTTGGGTATTCGTGCTCCCTGTGCCCTAAATAGTCGTGACCCTCGCGTTTCAAAAACAAATTCCCCAAAAATACGAATTTACACAATAAAACGTGTCATTTTTCCCCTTGTTAACCCACTCCTCACCTGCTTGCCCTCTCTAAATTCCATAAGGCCTTCGCCGATGCCCCCACCTGCGAACCGGTCTTCTACTATTACCACACAGACCACCTCGGCTCATCAATGATTATGACCGACAGGGACGGCAATATGGTCCGGCATTACGGCTATACCGCCTTCGGCAGCCAGCAGTATAAACACAATACAAATGCCTTCGACGTAACCAACCGCTACACCGGCCGGCAGTTCGATGATGATACTGGCCTGTATTTCTACCAGTCCCGCTACTACGACCCACAGCTTGCAAGATTCACACAGGCCGACTCGATTGTTCCCAGCGCAAACACCTCCCAGGCCCTCAACCGCTACGCATATGCCGCAAATAACCCACTATTATTCATTGATCAAACCGGGCATTTCAACATAGGGTACAATACGGTGCCTGGTGACACGCCTTATATGTTCCCGGCGGGATGGCAACCATCAAACCCGGTACCGAGCTAGTTAAATAACATTGGTTCATATTTCGACTCGATAGTTGCTGGCGCAATCGCCGCAGCAACTGTTTTGGGGGTAGGTTCAGCATTGAGCGCAGGGATTACAATCGCCGGTTACGCCGGCAGTATTGTCAGTACTTTCAATGCAAAATTTTTTGATATGCAGCGACAATACTCTATGATTTCCGGTATTGTATTTAATGCTATAAGGTCAGCAATATACGCAGGAGTAGGGGGTTTAGCAAATAGCATGATAGGCGGACTGACCGGTATGGCTGTTGCCTCCGCTGTTACTTTTGGAGCGAGAGTCATTAAAGGTATGTTTAGTAGTAATGGATTAAGATGCCCAGTTACTGACCGTGACCCAAAGGATGTTGACATAGAAGAAGTTATAATGGAGGATTATTATAAAGAGCAATTGAGGATGCAACATGAAATTGCTGTGGAAGCTAGTGAAACTATTTGGCAGAGGTCAATCTACGAAGATAATGAACGAGCTGGTCTGATATATATGGAGAATGGTCAATACAAATATATGCCTTCAATAAAAGGGAAGTATAAAAGTTTTTCCATTAGCAAATTGTTTAGGGTAGCGCGCTTAGTCAGTATACCAAGAGAAAATATAGTGGCTTATTATCATTCACATGGTGGCTATTCTCAGCGTTTTCGTGGTGAAAGATTTTCAGGAGTATATGGCGATATAGGTGTGGCTAACAGCTATAAAATTGATGCTTATCTTGTAACTCATAGAGGTAAAGTCAAATACTATCAACATGATACAGAAAGATCGATATTTGGATGGGGGGTTACAATAGATCGCTTAAAAAGATAACGGAATAACAAAAACGTGTAACCCTCTCATTAAATGTGGTAGATAAATCGATTCAGGTGTGTAGTTTTTTAGCTTTGAAAGATGAGAGTAACTTAAATATACTAATATAGATTAATTAAAGTGAAAGGTATTTATATGAAAACTAAAATGGTCATATTTATTTTTGTTATCTTAATTTCAGGATGTAAAAAAGATGTATCAAACAATTTGGAGGATTCTAACAGTATGTTAACGAAGGAGCAAATTATTAACAGGGCTAATGAATTGATAATATCATTAGAGTTCTCCCTCGATGCAATGAAAGAAGTTTATTATGACGTGAACAACAAAGAGTGGAAAGGTGTCTTGGCTGAGTTAAATAAAGAGGATCCAGACTTTGCCCAGCAATATAAAATAGAACTGAAGAACCGTATTTATCAAGCAGTACGGTATCGGCCCGATATAACTAAAACAGTGTCTGGTGAATTATGGGTCTTTGTTGACAAAAAAACGGGAGAAGTAATCACTTATTGTGGAGGATTGTAAGAAAAGAGAACATAAATTTTATTAACAATTTTTTAGGAGAATTTAAGATGAGATGTAAATTAACGATTTTGTTTTTATTGGCTCTCGCAGCTGTTGTTTTAGCCTGCCCCTCCATTATGTAACCTCTACTTCAATCTGCCCCTGAATGTCATAAGTTGCGAACAAATCCTTTCTAAAAAAATTCATTTTTATTCGTGGTTCAGTTAGTCTTTCCTGCTTTCCCTATCTTCCCCATTTTAACATTTTAATCCTTCTCATTTTGAGAAGGAAATTTTCCCCCACAAAAAACCGCCCATTTTAACATTTGAATTTCTGCCTTCTAACTTTTAATGCCCCCGCGGCCGGCGGAGTCAAACCTGTGCGTTTTTTGCATCTTTTTGTCACTTTTTTTTCAATTTTTCTTCTTTTCCCCCCTTTTTTTTAACTTTTTGTCGTTTTTTTTTCAATTTTTCACCTCGCTGTTGCTGCCTCCAGTTCGGCCTATTTTGCTTTCCTTCGTTGCCAAAATCGAACCGTTTGCGCAAGTATGTAAAAGAAAATCTAAGTTTTTTTCAAAATTTTCTTACTGCTTTAAGCACAATCTGTTACGCAAATTCCAGCGCTGCGTATTGGGTGTTTTTTCGAACCAAATGCGCAAGTTCCTCTAATTATAGGGAGGCCTTATTTTCCCTCCCCCCTTATAAAAATGTAGGAGTCTCTTTTAATGACTACAAATCCCAAACTACGAACCACCAACCGTGAAAAAAACACGAACTACGAACTACGAACTCTTTTTTGAACAAACAAACCCAATTTTTGAAATAACCTGATGAACATAACTCCTTTAATAACAAAATATTACGGCAATTTTCACCTCCTCGGACGCTGCAAAAACAAACCCAATTCAAACCCAATCAAACCCAATCTCAAAAATGCCAAAATGAACCTAAAAGTCTATTCAACAAAG
>CAZIKS010000239.1:0-5134 GCA_964539795.1 uncultured Pirellulales bacterium | reverse complement strand
GAACAGTTAAACACCATTGAATTAGAGCATTATCGTCTCTGTATGGAAAATTATCCCACCGACCACCAGGCCAGGTACGAATACGGAATTCGTTTATTCAGGAATAAACGTTATGACGAGGCTATACCTTTATTTCAGGACGCCCAGAGAGACCCAAGACGCAGGATTGCCGCCATGGACAAAATTGGCATGTGCTTTTATGCAAAAGGCTGGTTTACTGACGCAATTGATATCTTCTCTCAGGCAATTAACGCCTACGAATTAAAAGAGGATGCAACCGCAAAAGAATTAAGGTATAATCTGGCAAGGTCGTACCAGGAAAATGGTGATACGGAAAAAGCCCTGGATATTTACAGAAAAATTGCCCAGCTTGATTTCGCTTACAAAGACGTTCGACAGCGAGTAGACCAGCTGAGAAAAGAGGCTCAGTAGCCAACCTCTCAGCAAGTCCCGACAAATTGATTTTAGTATTGTTAAATGAAAAAATGATGATTTTTAGGAGATTAAGGTGGCACATTCGTTATCAGCCAAAAAAAGAGTCAGGCAAAACGAAAAAAGAAAAGCGATTAATCGCAAGCGTAAAAGTCAGGTAAAGACAAAAATAAAGCACTTCCAGGAAACTCTCAGCGAAGGTGATGTGGAAGCAGCAGCAGAGCATCTTCGTCTTGTCGCAGCCAAACTCGACAAAACCGCCGCTACGAGCACAATGCACAAAAAAACCGCAGCAAGAAAAAAATCTCGTCTGGCAAAAAGTCTTAACAATCTAAAGGCGAAAAAAGGCTGACTCGTCGAGAGAATCTGCTATTGCAGGTTCCGCCCCGCGAGAGATTGGGAATATGCCGGAAGTTTTCAAAAGAAAGATTATTAAGCTATTAAAGCACGCCGATTACAAACCGGTCAAACTTGCACAATTAGCTAAAGCGTTAGAGGTAAATTCTCAGGATTACCCTGAATTTAAATCCGCCTTCGAACAGTTGCGCATTGCCGGAAGGGTAAGCATTGGCCCTAAAAATCTGGTCACCCTCCCTCCAATGGCTGGCCAAATCATTGGGACGTTCAGGGCAAACCCGAAGGGCTTCGGATTCGTTACTCCTCTCGAACCGAATTTACACGGCGATTTATTCATACCCCCGCCCGCAACAGCCGGAGCAATGACCGGAGACCTCGTCAGCACAAAAGTCCTGAAAACCGGCAAAAGAGCAGGCCAGATGAGATACAACGGCCGGGTAACTGAAATCCTACAGCGAGCTCAGAATAGATTCGTCGGAACATTAATCAAAACTCAACAGGGCTGGCTTGTTCAGCCCGACGGAAGGGGATTCACAGAACCAATCTGTATAGACGATGTCACCGCAAAAAATGCTCGCCAAAAAGATAAGGTCGTTGTGGAAATACTCACCTGGCCCACCGAAAAGCATCTCCCGCGAGGCGTAATTATTGACGTACTCGGAAAAGCCGGCCGCTACGAAAGCGAAATAAAGTCGATAATTAACCAGTATCATCTGCCCGGAGAATTTGATGACCAGTGCACAAAGCAGGCCTCTCTCGCCGCAAAAAAATTTAACCCTGAAAAGCTCGGCCAAAGAGATGATATTACTCAAAAGGTGATTATTACCATCGACCCTTCTGATGCAAAAGACTTCGACGATGCAATAAGCCTTGAAAAAGATAGCAGTGGAAACTGGGTTTTAGGCATTCACATTGCCGATGTCGGTTGTTTTATCCCAGCCGATTCCCCGCTTGATGTCGAGGCAAAGCAGCGGGGAAACAGTGTCTATCTCCCCGGAAAAACAATTCCAATGCTGCCGGAAATCTTAAGTAACGGCATCTGCAGCCTGCAGCCGAAACAAAAACGATTCGCCAAGAGCGTCTATATAACTTACGACTCTAAAGCCGATATCCTCTCGCGCAGCTTCGCAAATAGCCTCATCTCTTCGAACCAGCGATTGACTTACATACAAGCCGACGGAATACTCAAAGGCCACACCAAAAACACCACACCTGAGGTGATTGAACTTCTAAGGAATATGGAAACGCTCAGCCGGACAATTAATAAACGCCGAGCTAAAAATGGAATGCTGCATCTGGATTTGCCCGAGACCGAACTGATAATGGATAAAGCCGGCCAGGTCGTGGATGCTCGCCCAGCTGATGACTGCTACCCCCACACCATAATCGAGATGTTTATGGTCGAAGCAAACGAAGCCGTCGCCGGCCTTTTAGACAGACTCAACGTCCCCTTTTGCCGACGCATTCATCCCGAGCCAGACACCCTCAGTATGAAAAATCTCGCCAATCTCATCCGAACTTTAGGCCTTACCTTGCCGCGAACACCCGACCGATGGGCGATACAAAATCTCTTGGCTGCTGTCAAAGGCTCCGACAGCTCACTGGCCGTAAATCTGGCCGTTTTGCGAAGTTTTGAAAAAGCCCAGTATGCTCCCCTCCACATCGGCCATTTCGCCCTTGCCTCAACCAATTATTGCCATTTTACCAGCCCCATTCGCCGATATGCAGACCTTCTCGTCCATCGACTTTTGGATAGTTACTTAATGAAAAAACAGCTTTCATCGGATATCGATCTGACCGAAATCGGCAAACACATTACTTTTACCGAGCAGCGGGCCGAGGACGCTGAAAGAGAATTGCGAACGGTTCTGCTTTTGCAAATGTTAAGTAAGCGAATCGGAGACGAGCTTGATTGCGTTGTTACCGGCCTTGCCGCTTTCGGAGTTTTCGTGCAGTCAAAAAAATTCGGCATCGAAGGCCTTATTCAAACTCAGGACATGGGACCCGACATCTGGAAATACGACCAGAAAGCACAGTGTATCATTGGTCAGCATTCCGGCCGAACAATTCATTTAGGCCGGCCTGTAAAAGTAAGAATTCTGTCGGTTAACATTCCCGCCCGCCAGCTAAACCTCTCACCTGTCGAGCCTTTGAATAAAACCACCGCACAAAAAAAGAAAATAAAACCCCCGAAGAAAAAATCAAAAAAAGAACGAACCCAAAAACGCCCGAAAAGAAAAAGGGGAAAAAAGAACCGTTAGAAAGCTGTTTCTAAATCTCCATCTCCTCTGAGACCTCGGACTCTTCCCAAATCGTGTCTGTCTGAGAGATTACTTTAACTCCGAAAAACAAGTATCCAAGCGCAGCCAGCAGGTATAAAAACATTGGCAGGTAAACCCCGGCCAGACCAAGGACCGTACTTACTATTATGCATGGTGTCACGGCTGTTATTGCCAGACGAAGCAAAGCACTGTAGGAAAGTGTTATTTTGCACAATGAAGCAAACAACAGTCCTATCGCAGCGTATATGAGTGCCTGAACAATTCTATATACGTAAGAGCCCAGAAGGGCAAATGGATACATTGCGATTACAACAAATTTCTTAAAGGTGTGCAGCCACCCCGTTATACGCTCGCTGTCCAGAACAAAATTCTTCACTTCCGACAGGTCAAACGTTCGGGTCTCAAATTTCCTCTGTCGCCATATTACACTGGTCTTCGTCAATAAACAGAAAGTATTTGCATCTTCCAGCGAACCGATTGTCCCCGTGGTGTCGATAATTGCCAGGACATCGTTGCCTTCGGGGACCGTGATGTAATACGGCTGAGGTTCTTTTATTGATACTTCGCCATCGATAATTGTTATCTCCGGAACCTGTTCGACAAAAGCAGGGGTCTCATTATCGATAAAATCCGAAACACCCACGTGTATCTTAATCATTGTGGGTATCCAGCAAAGTGCCAGAAGTAATAGCAGGTACGCAAAACCCACCCCTTTCCAGTTTAATCCTACGTCTATGTACAACTCCTTCGAAAAAAATGACAGAAGCGGCACATGGATAATAGAAAACTTTCTCATAATCTTTCTCATGCCTCCAACTTGGCTTATCACAACTATTTGTCTCCTCTATGGGATTAACACTTATTCTATGAAAGCATTTCTAAGATTGTCAATGTAAACTTCATATTTACAATAGAATATTTAAGGAACGCACCACAATAACTGCACTGTTATCTTGACAGCCGACCGCAATTTTGTAATACTTACCACAAAAAGCGTTAATAGTGAAATAAACCACGAATCACGAGGTACGAACAATGCGAGCATCTGAGATGCGAAAAGGACAAACGGTCAAAATCGACGACAAACTTTATTCTATTGTTGACTTTCAGCACGTCAAACTCGGCAAAGGAGGAGCTGTCTATCAGACAAAACTAAAAAGCCTCAACGACGGCTCAATTCAAAACTTTCGCCTCCGCGCCGAAGAAATTGTCGAAGAGGCTTTCCTCGATAAACGAAAATATGAATACCTTTATTCTTCAGGCAGCGAACACGTTCTCATGAACACCACAACTTATGAGCAAATTAGTCTTGATGATGATGCTTTCGGAGATGGCCAGAAGTATCTAAAACCAAACACCCAGCTCCAGGTCAGTATATATCAGGGCCGCCCGATTATAGTTGAATTGCCGAACACGGTGGATTTGCAGGTTACAGACACCCCCCCGGAAATCAGGGGCGCAACTGCTACAAACCAAACAAAACCCGCAACCCTCGAAACAGGTCTGGTCGTTCAGGTGCCGCCCTTTATTAAAATCGGAGAACTCATCCGCATCGACACACGTACCGGCCAGTACGTAACGCGGGTTAAGCAATAGCCAGCGGCAATGAAATTTATGGATAATACGTACTGCGAGGCTGATTATGCCATCTGATAAAATAGCCAAAACTCTTTTGAAAGTCTTCGGCTCGCGCAACGAGCGATTGATAAAGGCATATTTGGCTCTCGCACAGAAGGCACTCCAGTTTGAAGACCAGATAAAAAACCTCGACGACCGGAGCCTCAATGCAAAAACCGCCGAATTCAAAGCCGCAATAAAGGCCGGCTCAAAACCTGAAGACATCCTGCTTGAAGTCTTTGCCGTTGTTCGTGAAGCCGCAAGAAGAAATGTTCAGATGCGGCATTTCGACGTCCAGCTCATCGGCGGCAATGTCCTCTACGAGGGAAAAATTGCCGAGATGGCTACCGGCGAGGGCAAAACGCTCGTAGCCACATTGGCCGCATACCTTGTCTTTCTGACCGGAAGAAAAGTCCACATTGTCACCGTCAACGATTACCTCGCAA
>CAZIKS010000238.1:0-5221 GCA_964539795.1 uncultured Pirellulales bacterium | reverse complement strand
TTTTTTGCATTTTTTTGTTGATTTTTTTTATTTTTTTGTTTTTTTTTCACTTTTTTCTTCGTTTTTTTGTTTTTTTGTCGTTTTTTTTTCAATTTTTTGACTTTTTTAAAACCCCCACCCCCATTTTTGACCCAAAATCAACCCCCCTAAAAAACTGCATCTTTATCCAGCCGCGAATACAAAAATTCACCCAAAGCTGCTGTATTTATTATAACTCCGGATATATCCAGGGCTTACGGTATTTTCGCCTGAGTAGCTCATTGGCCTCTGAATCATCGATAATAACCTCGTTTTTCCCGTCCCATTTGATACTCCGCCCAATTTTATACGATACCATACCCAATAGGCTCATATTTGTTGAGCGGTGTCCAATCTCGATATCGCATACCGGCCGTGTCCGTAACTCTATGGCTTCTAAGAAGTTAGCCCACAGCTCTGGAATATTCTGACCGTCCGGCTGACCCAATTTTGCTTCCTTATGGATTATCTTTTCCTTCTTATTAGCAGGATAAAACGTCCAGCCGTCCAGCCAACCAATATGCAATGTCCCCTCTGTTCCATAAAAATAACACCCCAAATTATGATTTTCTGCGTTATTACCCGCATATAACCGGTGTTCCCACGTCGCCGTAAAAGATTCAAATTCGAACGTCACGACCTGAGTATCCGGCGCATCGGTACTATCCTGTTTGATATGCCGCGCGCCTGTAGATGAAACTGTTTTAGGGTATTTTTCGTCCGTCCACCACAGAATTTGGTCCATCCAGTGCACCCCCCAATCCCCTAACTGGCCGTTAGCGTAATCGAGAAACTGCCGGAAACCCTTCGGGTGTATTCGCCGATTAAACGCCCTAAATGGTGCAGGACCGCACCAAAAATCCCAATCCAGACCTTCCGGCGGTTCAGAATCGGGTGTTATTTTACCGGGCCCGCCGGGATAATGAACAAAGGCCCGCACCATACCAATCTTACCGGCCCGCCCTTCTTTTAGAAACTTAATAGCCGAAACATTGTGCGGCGACACCCGCCGGTGCAAGTCAACCTGAACCACCCGGCCGGTATCGCGAGAGGCCTTAACCATTGCCCGACCTTCGTTTATGGTGTGCCCGATTGGTTTTTCCACGAATACATCGGCACCGGCTCTGACGGCGGCGATTGTAATCAACGGATGCCAATGGTCGGGGATCGCAACTATGGCAATTTCCGGCTTTTCCTTATCGAGAAGCTCACGGTAGTCCTTATATATAAGGGGTTTATGACCTGTGAGTTTTTCTATTTCGCCGGCGGCTGCGTTCAGCAGGTTACTGTCAACGTCACAGAGGGCGATGATTTTACACCGGCCGGACTGCAGCGCAACACGGGCGATATTCATACCCCACCACCCGCTTCCGATAAGTGCGGTGCGGTAAGTTCTGTTTTTGTCGGCACTTATAATATTCGGCACACTCAGGGTCATAGCGGCGGCAACAGTACCTTTAAGAAAACTGCGACGGTTTATAGCCATTGTTATTTCTCCAAAAATTGCCCTTTTGATTCTATTAAGCAACAATTATTATAAATAAAAGAACATCGATGACAAGTATTGAAAGTTTCTTTGCATCTCTGTATATTCTATTATAGTCTTGCCTGCGCAGAATGGGATTTGGTTTTTATTCAGGAGACCTGTAATGTTATCTAAAATCATTGATTTTTTAACAAGGGATATCTGGCGGTTGCGTTTAAAGAACTTTACCCGGACAAAATCATTCTTTATTAAACAGCTAAGAGTTGTTGTACTGGCTGTTCGGGGCTATAAAGAAGACCAGTGTAAGTTCAGGGCATCGGCTTTGACTTTTTTTTCGCTGCTTTCTTTTGTTCCTGTGCTTGCATTGATGTTCGGCACAGCCAAAGGTTTTGGCATTGAAGAACGTGTCGAAACCCAGATAATGGCAAAAATGGAAGGTCAGACAGACGTTGCCAAAACAATTATCAGTTTTGCTAAGTCTTTGCTTGAAAACGCCAACGGAGGAGTTATTGCGGGAATTGGCATCGTTTTGTTGCTCTGGGCGGTGATAAAGCTGCTAAGCAATATCGAGAGTGCTTTTAACAACATCTGGGGTATAAAGAGGCCGAGAAGCCTGGGAAGGAAATTCAGCGATTATCTTTCACTGGTGCTCATCTGCCCGATACTGCTGGTTTTAGCCAGCAGCGCAACAGTCCTAATCAACACACAGTTTGAAGCGTTAATGGCAAAACTCGGTGTTATTGAGTCGGTAAACCGGTTGATAATGCTGTCACTGAAACTGCTGCCGTATTGTACTCTCTGGTTAATCTTTACGTTTGTCTTCATTTTTATGCCCAATACGAAGGTAAAATTCAAGTCGGGCCTGCTGGCCGGTGTAGTTGCCGGAACACTTTTTCAGATAGTTCAGTGGGGTTATATCAATTTTCAAATCGGAGCGGCGAGATACGACATCATATACGGGAGTTTCGCTGCACTGCCGCTATTTTTATTATGGCTGCAAATCAGCTGGCTGATAGTGCTTTTTGGTGCAGAAATCTCATTTGCTCATCAAAATGTTGAAACATACGAATTTGAGCCGGACTGCCTGTCAGTGAGTTCTGGGTTCAAGAGGCTGCTTTCACTGTTAATATCGAATCTGCTTGTGCGAAATTTCTGTAATGGGGAAAAAGCTTTGTACGCAGCTCAGATTGCCCAAAAACTTGAAATTCCCATTCGTTTAGTACGGCAAATACTCTATGAACTAACCGAAGCGGAAATTTTAATTGAAGTTAAAAATGAAAATGACAGGGAGGCCGCATATCAACCTGCGCGCGATGCGGAAATACTGACCGTAAAGTACGTGGTTGACGCCCTGGAGAAACGAGGAAACATTGATATACCGGTTGTGGAATCAAGTGAATTACACAGGCTTAGAGACTGCTTTAGTAGTTTCAGTGAGGCTATTGAAAAATCGCCGGCAAATGCACTCCTGAAAAACATATGACAGCCGAGACCAAAATTCAAAGCGCTGCCGGGAGAAAGATTTCAATCATTTATTCCGCTGGCGGGTATTTTTATACCGATTTTTAGGGCTGGGTGATGCTCTGGCGGGACATCAAAGTAAATAAGGCGTTCTCAACACCGGCAGAAACAGCAGAAGATTTTCAAAGTTCAGAAACTGAGATGATTTTAACTGTTAGAGGGGAAAGCACCACGTAGTTTTTAAGACCAATACTTGTGTTCAGTCAATTTCACCTTTAATCTGATTCAACAGGTTAATAGCTTCAAGCGGAGTAAGGTTATTTATATCGGTTGAACTTAGCTTGTCCAGGACGCTTTTGTGTTTTTTAACGAAGAGGGACTCAGAGTCATCTTTTGTTTTGTGTTTTGATAAATGCTCGCCGGTAGCTTCGGCCTGGAAGGTGCTCTCCAACTCCTCCAGTATTTCGGCACTCCGATCCAAAATGGTTTTCGGCAGGCCGGCAAGCTTGGCTACATGTATGCCGTAACTTTTGTCGGTTCCGCCGGGTAAAATCCTGTGCAAAAAAACCACCTCGTCCATCCATTCGCGGACGGCGACATTATAGTTTCTGACATTGGCAAAGAGTTCCGCCAGTTCGGTAAGTTCGTGATAGTGAGTCGCAAAGAGTGTGCGGCACTTTATATTATTGGCGATGTGCTCGGTAATGGCCCAGGCTAAAGACAGGCCGTCATAAGTGCTTGTGCCGCGTCCTACCTCGTCAAGGATGACGAGGGATTTTTCGGTGGCATTGTTGATGATGTTGGCGGTTTCGGTCATTTCGACCATAAAAGTGGATTGGCCGCGAACCAGCTCATCGGAAGCGCCGACACGGGTGAAAATTCTGTCGACCAGCCCGATAGTGGCGTCTTTGGCGGGAATAAACGAGCCGGTCTGAGCCATCAGGACAAGCAATGCTGTCTGTCTGATGTATGTGCTTTTTCCGCTCATATTAGGGCCTGTTAGGATTATGCAGTCGCCGACTTTGCCGCCCAACTCGATATCGTTAGGAACAAACTCCGAGCCTAAAATTTCAGCCAGGACAGGATGTTTGCCCTCACTTATTAGAAGCTCGCTGGCATTAGTCATTTTGGGGCGGATGTAATTGCGGCGTCCAGCCAGATAAGCCAGGGCAGTTAGGCAATCACATTGGGCGATGGTTTCAGCAAGTTTCTGCAATCTGCTTACATACTGGGCTGACTGCCGGCGGATTTGCTCAAAAAGCTCCAGTTCCAGCTCAAGGGCCTTTTCCTCGGCTGTCAAAGCGCGTGTTTCATATTGCTTTAACTCTTCTGTGATATATCGCTCGGCATTTTTAATCGTCTGCTTTCGGATGTAATCGGGCGGGACCTTGTCCGCTGACGAATGGTTTATTTCGATATAATATCCGAAGACCTTGTTGTAACCGATTTTTAGATTCGCGATGCCGGTTTGCTCGGCCTGGGTTTTTTGGTAATTCTGCAGCCAGGTTCTGCCGTCTTTTGAAATTGAGCGCAGGCTGTCGAGTTCTTCACTGAAGCCTGTCCGAATAACACCCCCGTCCCGCAGGTGCGTGGGACAGTCCGGCTTGATAGCCGCTTCAAGCAGTTCAGCCAATTCATCCATACTGTCGCAGTTTTGAGCCAACTCTAAGACCAAGTCGGACTTGAAGTTCTGGAGAATCTCACGCAGCAGGGGTATCAGCCGTAACGTGGCAGCGAGGGCGACAAAATCCCTGGGATTCGCACGGAATGTACTTATTCGGGCGGCAATTCGCTCGGTGTCGGAAATATTTGAGAGCAGTTTGCAAATGTCGGTTAGCTTTGCATCGGTCTGCTTGATTTCTTCTACTGCATCCTGACGAAGCTCTATTGCTCCGAGGTCGCAGAGCGGCATACACAGCCAGTTACGAAACATCCTGCCGCCCATTGGCGTTAGTGTTTCATCGAGGCAGCCCAGGAGCGTTCCTTTTTGACTTTCGGTGCGAATGGTTTGAAGAATTTCAAGACTTCGCAGACTGGTCGGGTCGATTTGCAGGAAATTTTTACGACTGATTTTTCTTAAGCTCGATATATGGCTGAGGGCGGTTTTCTGTGTTTCGTTGAGGTATTCGATAACTGCGCCGGCGGGACTGATTATCTGGTCGCCATCGGCGATGCCGAAGCCTTCAAGAGTAGCTGTACCGAAATGCTTCAGCAGGCGCTGCTTTGCCTGATACGGGTCGAAATACCAGGCTGGTC
>CAZIKS010000237.1:0-5274 GCA_964539795.1 uncultured Pirellulales bacterium | reverse complement strand
GCGGTACCGAGGCGGTAATGACCGCGATCCGCTTAGCGCGCGGCTTTACTAAAAGGGATTTAATAATCAAGATGGCCGGCTGTTATCACGGCCACAGCGACTCGCTGCTTGTGGCGGCAGGTTCAGGTGTTGCCGATAGCACTGCCGGTTCTGTGGGAACGGCCACAAGTGCTGGTGTTCCCGATTGTCTGGCTCGGCTGACCGTTGTAATTCCGTATAATGATATCGAAGCCGTCAAGGCAGCGTTTGAAGTTCGCAAAGACAAAATCGCAGCGGTCCTGATTGAACCGGTCGCTGCGAATATGGGTGTGGTACCGCCTGTTGATGGTTACCTGAAAGCACTTCGCAATTTGTGCGATGCAGAGAATTCACTGTTGATATTCGATGAGGTCATAACCGGTTTTCGTCTTTCTTTTGGAGGTGCGCAGGAGCTTTTTGGCATAAGAGCCGACCTCACCTGTTTAGGTAAAATCATGGGCGGCGGACTTCCGGCGGCGGCATTTGGAGGTCGAGCCGATATTATGAATATGCTTGCACCTCTGGGTCCGGTCTACCAGGCCGGCACTTTGAGCGGTAATCCGATAGCCACCGCAGCAGCTAATGCCACATTAGATATATTGGCAGAAGGAGATTGCTACCAAAGACTCGAATCTTCAGGATTGCTGTTACAAGCTGGCCTTGCCAATGCCGCCGAAGATGCGAATATCCCTGTTACAATTAATCGTGTCGGCTCGTTGATGAGTTGTTTCTTCACTGACAGGCGGGTAAGAAATTTTGCCGATGTCCGGTCAACAAATATAAAAATGTTTAAGAAATTCTTTACAGAAATGCTCAAACAGGGTATTTACCTCGCTCCGAGTGCGTATGAAGCAATGTTTGTTTCACTGGCTCATACACGGCAGGACATAGAAAAGACCATCGAAGCGGCGAAAAATAGTTTCGTTAGGATTAAAAATTAATCCGGGATAAACTTTAGGAAAGACAGATAGATTATGCAACCTTTGAGATTTGGCATAATAAATTGCTTGCATTTACAACAGATACAAAACATAATAATTAACGGATGGGAAAATAGATGGCAAATGTTGTAGCTATAAGCTGACTTTTAGGAGATTGCAAAATGAACCAGGACCAGACAAATCAGAACAACTTGTTGGACACTACCGACTGTCTCGAGGCTATGGGGGTTTTCAGGGGATGGAAAAACTTTCTATTTATAGTCATGATTTTCTGTCTACTAGTACTGCAGGTGTCCTTTTGGCTTATAGATACCGGTTGTGTTAAAGCTGATACCTGTGCCAAAATTACCCCATCGGTGCCAGCCTCGGAAACAATAGCAGAACCTAAAGAAGCTGTTTTGGATATAGCAGCCGTGGAGCAGGACAAAATACAGCAAGCTGCGAAGAAGGCCGTCGCCGGCCCGAACCAGCCGGCTGAAGCAGCGCCACAGCAGCCACCACGAAATGTCTTTGGCTTTGGTTTAAAAATTGAACATTTAACTTGGCTAATCAGATTCTTTAATTTTGTACTTATACCGGCTGCCATACTTTATTGTCTGACAATACTGTTTAGCTTAAAGGTATCACTGCTCGGCAGACTCGGCGGAATAAACCATATCTCCCGGGCATTTTTCCTTTCCTTGCTTTCAGTTGTTTTTCTACTGCCCTGGCAGAGGTTTTTTTCCGGGGTAGTTGCCGGAGCGATGTACACTCCCGAAGAATTACTATGTCGTTGTGCCGCCAGCGATACGAGTGGAATTTTCGGCTTATTCTTTTACTATTTGCGTTTTACGGGTTACTGGCTGCTGATAGTGCTTCTGCTTATCTTATCACAGTTCCGCAGCGGACGCTGGACAAAGACTATTCTTCGTCGGCTGGAGGTAATATAACCGATGGCCAGAAAAAGAATTGGTTTCATCGGTACAGGCATTATGGGCGGGCCAATGGCGAAGAACCTTCTGAAGGAGGGATATCCTGTAACCATCCACAATCGCACAAAAGCAAAAGCTGAATCTCTCCTTTCAGGAGGCGCAACCTGGGCCGACAGTCCCGCTGAGGTCGCCTCTGTTAGTGATGTTGTAATAACCTGTGTTCCCGATACACCCGATGTCAGAAGTGTCCTTCTTGGTGAATGCGGCGTAATTGAAGCGGCCGAGCCTGCTTTGGTCTGCGTCGATATGAGCACTATTTCACCGGCTGCGACGAAAGAAATGGGTAAGATTCTGCAGGCCAAAGGTGTTACTTTGATTGACGCACCTGTAAGCGGCGGCCAAATCGGAGCTATCGAAGGTAAACTTTCGATAATGATGGGCGGCCCGGAGGAGGCGGTCGAAAGTGTCCGTCCCATTATGGAGGTTATGGGTCGAACCGTAACGTATTGCGGCCCATTAGGCTCAGGGCAGATGACTAAACTTGCCAATCAGATAATGGTTATACACACGATAATGAGTATTGCCGAGGGTCTTGCTTTTGCTGAAAAGGCGGGGCTGGATTTGGAAACTACTTTGAAGGTAACCTCCGCCGGTGCTGCTTCAAGTCATTCACTCAAAGCGCTCGGTCCGAAGATAATTGCCGGTGACCTCAAACCTGCTTTTATGGTTGATTTGCAGCAGAAAGATTTGAGGCTGGTTATGGAATATGCCGAGCAGCTAAAGCAGCCCTTACCCGGTACAGCTTTAGCCCGTCAATTATTGGCCTCTCTGCAGGCCCAGGGGCGAGGCCGAGACGGCACGCAGGCGCTGATAGACGTCATTCGCCAATTAGGAAGCAAGAAGATTTAACTGTTATCGAGTGAGTTGAATAATCAAGTCTTGCTGATTGGGGTATTTGTCCAAAAGCTCATTTTGACGGCCGGATTCGTAGTCTGCAAATTCAAAACCCGGTGAAACTGTACAGCCGAGTAAAGCAAATTTCCCACCTTGATTTAAAAAACAACCCTGCCATATCCCTGCCGGAACGACAGCCTGTACATACTGGCCATTCAAAATATCCTGGCCTAAGATGATGATTTTGCTGCCGCCGTCAGGATGAAGCTGGAGCATCGTTACAGAGTCTCCTAAATAAAAGTGAAATACTTCGTCGCTTTTTACCCGGTGTAATCTTGAGAATGTATCTGGTGTGAGCAGATAAAGAATGGCTGTGCTGAAATTTCTCCGGCTGGTATATCCTGTTGGCAGATTAGTCTGAGCGATTTTCCCCCTCGCCCGGTAAGTCTCAACATAGTATCCACCCTCATCCAGCAACGGTTTCATCTGAAAAAACCTTATTATTTCCTGGGCTGTTAGCATTGCGAGCTACCTCTGGTGTTTAACCCACTAATCCACTGTACGTGCCGTGATTGTGACTACATTATAGAAGCGACAGTTGAGTTTTTGTTACAAAAATTGTTTAGGAAAAATAAAATTTACAGGGAGAAAGTCCTGTTGAGAATGTGCCAACCAGGATTTGAAAGGGGAAAAAGCTGTTGCAAGTTTTTGTTGTAAATGAATTTATATCAATATACTTTTGATTATTAGTAGATATTCAGCTTTTTTTAAGAGATTGACAAATTTTTGGTAAAATATGCAAAATTATTGAAATACAATCTTTGACATTTATTTACTTATGCAATATTATTTCAGCTAATGACTTATGTAAGATATTGGTAGATTTTAAGAAAAGGACGAATGAGTAAGGTTTATATTTAGGAGGATTTAAATGGACAAAGTTAAGATTCTGTTAAATGAAAGTGATATCCCGCGGCAGTGGTATAATCTGGCGGCAGACCTGCCTACTCCTCTGCTTCCTCCGCTTGGTCCGGATGGGAACCCGATTTCTCCGGATATGCTCGCGCCGGTATTCCCGATGAACCTGATTGAACAGGAGGTGAGCGCTGAAAGGTGGATAGACATTCCTGAGGAAATCCTCAACATTCTTTATCGGTGGCGGCCCGCACCGCTTCGCAGGGCGGTATATCTGGAACAATACCTTGAAACACCGGCACGCATATACTTCAAAGATGAAAGCACGAGTCCGCCGGGAAGCCACAAGCCCAATACTGCGGTGGCCCAGGCATGGTATAACAAGCAGTTCGGCATCGAAAAATTAACTACTGAAACCGGCGCTGGTCAGTGGGGCAGCGCTCTTGCCTTTGCCTGTAAGTTGATAGGGCTCGAATGCAAGGTTTTTATGGTCAGAATAAGTTTTGACCAAAAGCCGTTCAGAAAAACAATGATGCAGATCTGGGGAGCAAACTGTGTTGCGAGTCCGAGTTCCGAAACAAATGCCGGAAGAAAAGTGTTAGAACAAATGCCCGACACACCTGGCAGCCTGGGAATTGCCATCAGCGAAGCTATTGAGGAAGCGGTAACTGACCAGTCAGGCAAGACCCGCTATGCTCTGGGCAGTGTTTTAAATCATGTACTGCTCCATCAAACGATAATAGGCCTTGAAGCAAAGAAACAGCTCGAAATTGCCGGAGAGAAGCTGCCGGATATAGTTATTGGTTGTGCTGGCGGTGGCAGCAATTTTGCAGGTTTGTCTTTTCCGTTTGTTGCTGATAAAATCAATGGCGCCGATATTAAAATCATTCCTGTTGAGCCGACAGCCTGCCCAACTATGACACGGGCGCCTTTTGCTTATGATTTCGGAGATACAGCCTGTACGACACCGCTTTTAGCGATGCATACCCTGGGGCATGCTTTTATACCTCCTCCAATTCACGCTGGAGGTCTGCGGTACCATGGTATGGCGCCGCTGATTTGCCAGGGGATTGTGGAAGGTTTGTTGGAACCAAGAGCTTATCATCAACTGGAATCCTATGAAGCAGCTATAACCTGGGCCAGAACAGAAGGTTTCATCACCGCTCCTGAAACCAGTCAAGCTATTGCGGCGGTTATTGATGAAGCCAAGAAAGCAAAGGAAGAAGGCAAGGAAAAAGTAATATTATTCAACTACAGCGGACACGGCCTGATGGACCTTACAGGTTACGATGCATTCCTGTCCGGAGAGCTTACTAATTTTGAACTACCGGAAGAAGAAATGCAAAAATATCTTAAAGACCTTGAGAAACTTCCCAAAGCTGAAATGAGAAAAAGCGGCAAATGGTAAAAGGACTGGATTTGTCTTGACCTAAGGTTGAGGCAATTAATGGAATAAGTGTTATAGGAGTTTTTAGATTTTTTTAAGGAGATGACTATGAAAAAGGGAATTTTGGTAAGTGCCGTAATTGTGTTTGCCTCCTTGAGTGTGGTCCAGGCTCAGGAAGGTGAACTGCACGGAACAATCGATGTGACAT
>CAZIKS010000236.1:0-5284 GCA_964539795.1 uncultured Pirellulales bacterium | reverse complement strand
CTGGCAGTGTGGTTTTATTGACAATCGCCCACCTTAAAGGCGGTTGCTGATTGCGAGTCAGATAGTCAATTCTATCCGGTGTTCTCTCACAAAATCTAAAGGCGTAAACTTTTTCGTTCTGAAGCCTCGCCGCTTCGGGCGGTAAATCAAACGGGTTGTTCATCAGAGAAAAATCTTCAAGTTCGTCTTCTGTAATCCCAAACCATTCGGTGTCCTGCGCGGCAACTCTCTCGGCTATTGCCTGTTGTGCCGAAGTGAGTGCTTTGGTAGTTTCTGTTTTAGTTTCTTTTGGAACGCTTTTAATGCTTTCCGTTTCCTTTGCCGCTTCGCTGTTCTTGATCTTCCGCATAGCTGCTTTTGCAGTTACGGTTGGTGTCAAATAACAGGACAACTTGTGCATTCTTAATGCTTTTCTGGCGCTCTGTTCATTGTCTTTTTCAAAACTCTTGCCGCATTCGCATGTCTCTGTGAACATGGGTTATACCTCCGCATTTATTGTTCTGCCCTTTTGAAGTAACTGGGCGTATATTTTTTCCTGCCGACTATTCAAACCAATCTGCTTGGCCGTTGTTTTATGGTCGCTTGAAAGTGTGACCTTGCCGGAGTTTTTGTTCTTGCCGGAACCAGGAAGCTTGTTGCTTTTGATCTTTTCCTTCCTGCTTGTCTCGACCTTGGTTTTCAACGCCTCCGCCCTGCCCTCTTCCTTCGCCTTTTCAATCATGTCGTTTACATTCATCAGTAGATGCGCGCCGGTTGCCAGAAAGTCACCGTAAGGATGATCGTCAATGTCCAACTGGCTTCTGGTCTCGTTCACGGCTAACCGTATCTCTGAGCCTTCTTGCTTTAACTCCGGCCAATTCTCGCTTAAATAACCGTCTAGTTCGTTTTTTCTGGTGTTTTGCTCTGCTCTCTTGGCTGCACTTTCTTCTACCCCGCCCAATCCCTGCTTGATCATCTGCTTTAAAACCTGAAGCTGTACCCCAGGCTCGTCTGGATGTTCTTCAAGAATCGCTTGCAGTTGAGCGTCGGTGAAAACCGCCTCGTCATCGCCAGACTTAACCGCTTTTTTCTCCTGCCTGATATTGTGCAGGGAACTCTGTGCCTCTTTGATCGCCTTGCTTAACTGATCATAGTGAGTAGTTGCAGACTTTATCTTGTCGCCAATTTCGTTCAGATCTTTTAACTTGTCGTCTATTGACTCTTCTTCCTCTTCCTCCTCGCCTGCCTCTTCCTCCTCGCCTGCCTCTTCCTCATCGTCTGATACCTCGTACTCAAGATCCTCTTCTTCCTGATCTTCGTCTTCAGTATCGTCTATCTCCTCAATAACTTCTTCTTCGTCACTCATAACTTATTCCTCTCTGTTTTTTCTGTGTTCAGGTTCACGCAGCAAAAAAGGGGCGAGTATAGTGGTATGGCACCATACTGCCCCTCTAATGCTGTCGGGGAGCTTTATCCCCAAACTTTAATTACTTTAAATTTTCTCGGACTAAATATGTCGTCAAGCTAATCAGGTCTTCCTGTATCAGCTTGTTTAACTCATCTTTTAGCTTCTCGTCTCCTATTAACTCTGAGGGTAACTTAATTAACTTAGTCGCCATCTTTAACGCACCCTGAAGCTCGGATGCCTGTAGTTCCTTGTATATGCCGTCTTTTAAAAGATTGTGAATGTGCTTGACTACAACCGTCAACTGCTTTCTGCGATATGCCTTGAAATCATCGGAAAATATCAGTTCTCTGTAATCAGCCACCTACCGCCTCCGCCGCCTTCTGCTCACCACCGCCCTGTATCCCCTCTGCCAATACCTGCGCCTGCTGTAAGGATTCCTGAAATAATTCCGCTGCACCCGGAACTTCCTGAATCGCCTGCAAAATTTGAGCCAGTTGAGGATTGATGTATCTGTCTGTGTCGGTAATGCCCCATGCCTTCAATAGATCTTCCCGTACCGGAATCGGGTTGAAAACCCCAGCGGGATCTTGAGTGGTCAGTGTAAACAAGTCCTCTTTCTCCTTGCGCTGAAGAACCTTGTTTGACATCTCAGTTGATCCGGTCAATCTAAATTTATACGGCCTCCGCATTTGCTGACGCGATATTGAAATCTGCTCACCGTTATATAAAAATGTTTTGTCCAAGGGCATGTACTGATAATACAAATCGTAAATTGTGCGAATGACGCTTAAAAATTCCTCTTTGATCGTGCTCGTCTGGTAATTGTGCTTGACATTGCCCTCTTGAATTACGGCAAGTACCTCTGTAGCGGTTGTGTCTTTCTTTTCGGCCTGCCGCCCAACCTGAAGATCGCCAATTGAAATAAGCCTCTCCCAAAACGAACTCCACAAGGTTACATATTCAATCATGTGAGTCGGGTTTATGTTAAATCGCGGGAAGTACAAACCCTCAGTACTGTCAACCGGCACACCCTGTCCGGGTTTCAATACAACATCGCCCCTGAATCCGACATTGGAAGTGTATAAAAACCAGGGCACTAATGTAACCTCGGCAATGTTTATCGCCATGTTAAAGGTCTTACTCGCACCCTTTTGAATCGACCTCTGCTTGCCGTACAACGAACATCCGTAACTCCTGCGCTGCTCTGGAAATAAACGTATCCGCTTGATTAAATGCTCGTTCTTAAAATTGATTTCCCTTAATGGTATAATACGAATCAGGCACTTTTTGTCCAACGCAATCTGGACAATCAGCCTTTCCTCGGTAAAATCGGTGACATCCTCTTCCTCCTGGTCAATATCCTGATATATGTAAGTAACAGAACACTCGATGCACTCGATTACCTCTTTTGATGTTACCCGCACATCTACCAATTCCTGACTTGCTGATTGCTGATCTTCGGTTAGCTTCCGTTCAGTTTTATCTTTAAGAAGATTCTCGTCAATGTTCTCGGCAATGTATCCCCTCTTCTCTTTTGGTGCCCTCATCAATTCCGCATATGTTGGATACACCTTTCGTATAACAGGTGACTTCTCCCACTCTTCCACATCATCAGCAATAAACACATCGTTAAACGGCACTAACTCCACCCTGCCGCCTTCAAATATCGTGTCAACACCGTCTGTGGTCGCGGGATTGCCGTCTGGTCCCATCCAAACACCACCGATAGGCTGAAACCCTGCCGAAAGCATCATTTGCCCTTCCTGCACGTTCTCCGGGTCTACAAAATGAAAATCCCTGCGTGTAACCTCGTCCAAATCATACGCAGCCATCGGGTAAACCGTGCCCTCAAGCAAAAGTTCGTGGGTTAAACTCCCAGTTGTCTTTTCAAGACCAACAACGTCCTCCAACTCATTGTCAAACCATGTCTGCATTAACATCGTCTGGTCATCCTGACGCTGCTCGTTCTCCATCTCAAAATTAACAAACGGACGCTTGCCAATCAATCCAGCTACAAGTCTTGGTTCCAAGTTGTCTACACTTATAGTTGTCAATGGAAGAACAATGTTGCTGGCACCCTCCCACGGATCTAAAACGGGTTCTTCCACCTGCTCGTATGCCTTGCGGGATTCTTTGATCTCAGCTATCTTGGCATCCCTATACGCAGACTTCTTGGATTCGTTATATAAATCAAGGCAATATTCCACTAGATGCTGGAACTTGCCGTTCTTCTCCTTTGCCGTGTCATCGTATTGTTCAGCCATAATTCTCTTCTAGAAACTCAGGGAAACTCATTACAACCGACATCTTTACAACTTCTGCCCGTGTGCCTGCTATCTTGTCAACTTCGGTTGACGGCATCGTTACCCAACTGCCATCCCTGAGTACCCTTAAAACATTCTTCTTCTTGTACTCGATCCACGCCCTCCGAATTGTCTCTAATGTGTATGCCCTATGAGACATAATATTCCTCGTATTCACCGCTTCTCTTGGGTTTGGAACGATGTGCGAAGTTGGTGAATCCCACCGTCTGGGGTCGTACCTCCTGCTTGTAACTCTTCGTGTTCTTTAATAATTTAACAACCAAATACTGAAGGGCATCGTGAACATGAGAATACTTGTTCTTGATCGGCTTGGCTCCATATATCCCAGATGTCCCTACCTCCGGATAACAGTAACCCCCGATAAAACCGTTTATCAACCGTATGCAAGACGGATCAATCAAAAGCGCAGGCTCACCCGATACCAATCTTCCCAACTGAAACTCCACCGCCTCGCGCCTCGCCTCCCAGTTCTGCTCGGAAGACCTTAAAATTATACCGGCCTCCTTCATTAACTCCGCGTTGCTCGTCAACCCACCACCATGCTTGCTGAACCGGCTCTCACCCGCAGGATCTCCCCATTCAACCCACTCCATGTCCGGCCACCTGTTGTTCCGGTCAGAAACTACCATATCCGCAAAATCAACTATCCCCATTCGCTCGGTGTGATACTCCCTCAAAACATGAAGTACACCCGCAGTCGGGATCTGAGCCACTACACACGCAGGACAATTACCCGTATTGTCCCAACCTGCATATAAACGCTCGCCAACCCACTTCACAGGCTCCTCAGCAACGTGTAAAGAACGCCGAAAGTTGTGATATACGGATTTCCCCTGTAGTGTAATTCCCGGTGCTCCGCGCACATAACGTGAAATCCAATCAGGATTATCGGCGTAAAATTGTATTAAATTCTCGTAATAACCAGGTCGTAAATTCTTCGCGTTCTCGTTCGGCGGCTGCCAAAAACCAAAATGATCCGGTGTCGGATTCTTCTCCGATATCGGACCCGGTACCTCAGTTTCCCACTTAAACTGAGAATAAGTCGTGTCCTCTACATCAGGCGGATTCGTCGTCTCAATCCCCCACTGAGGTAACGGAATCGTCTCCTCACCATCAATAATCCACTCCGCAGGAATCTGCCCGAACTTCTCCTTGTACCACTCAATGCCCTGCTTCATGGCCGGATAACGACCAATGCGGTTCTTTAACATTAACTTGATGTCATCCTTGACCTCAATCGACTCGTCTATCCAATACCCGCTTAACTCCAAACTCTTGAAATGCTTAATATCATTCGGGTTGTCACAAGATCGAAATAAAACCTCAACCTCAATCCCAATGTCGTCCCAACCTAAACTCAAAACCTTGCGCTGACTCGCATAACTGCCCCAGTCAAACCAATCCAAAATCGTCTTCTGAGTCGTGTCTATCAATTCAGGATACGTGTTCCTCAAAACTACCCACCGAGACTTCTTAATCCCAAACCGATTATATAAAAACCGAGGTAAAAAATAACATATCTCCCAACTCGCCGCAGTCGTCTTGCCACTGCCCACAGGACCAACTAAACACC
>CAZIKS010000235.1:0-5325 GCA_964539795.1 uncultured Pirellulales bacterium | reverse complement strand
TGTGGGCTTCGCCGGTGATCATGGGCTTCTACAGCGCCCTGCTGAAGAAGGTGACGGATAAGTTCATTCAGCTGGTGGAACCTTATATGGTGTTCGTGGATGGTGAGTCGCGCCACGCGGCCAGGTATGGTCATTACCCGCTGGTGGGATTGCTCCTGGAAAAAGGTCATGATGCTGACGATGAAGACATCAGCATCATTGCGGATACCCATAGAAACACAGCCCTTAACTTCAAGAGCAGGCTGGTCTTCACGAAGCTGACGCATGATCCGGTAGAAGAGGTCGCGCATGCGATCGCGGGTGCGTCGGTCAACTGAATGCACGCCCTGAACGATCAGGCATACCTATGGTGTATTGTAAATCTGGATTGAGATTTTTCGTCACTTCGTTCAGAATGACAGAATCGAGTTGGGTAGAATCTTTGGGAAAAACTTACACATGGAATTAACTTATCAAGTAAGTCATCTAGAATTGGAAAAATAAAACCGTACTAGCGCACCAGCTTTCAGCTAATGAGAGGAGGAATCAAATGAAGCTTACAGTCTTTGTTGGGTCACCGCGGGGAAAGCAGAGCAATACCAATGTCCTGCTGGGATACTTCCTGGAGGGTTTTGAGACAACCCCTGGGAACAGCTACGAGATGTACTACCTGAACCGCCTCAAGGAGATGGAGCGTTTCGTGGGTGCTTTTGCTGAGGCAGAGCATGTGCTGCTGGCGCATCCGCTGTACACGGATGCCATGCCGGGGATGGTCAAAGCCTACATCGAGGCGCTGGAACCGTTGTGTGGTAAAGCAGGCAACCCCGACCTGGGTTTCATCGTCCAGTCTGGTTTCGGGGAGGCAGCCCATTCGAGAAACGCGGCCAGGTACCATAAGAAGCTGGCCGCGCGCCTGGGATGTAAGTACCTGGGCACCATCATCAGGGGCAACTGCGAGCAGGTGCGTTTGCAGCCCAAGATGTACAAACAAGTTTTCGAAAGCTTCTTCCAGCTGGGGAAAATTTATGGAGAGACGGGCAAGTTTGACGAGGCGCTGGTTCAAAAAATGGCGCAGCCCAAACGGTTATCCTTGGCGATGCGCCTCCTGATCCGGTTGATCACAAAAATCACTGGGAACCCCTTATGGGACAATCAGCTCAAGGAATATGGCGCTTATGAAAATAGATTCGCTCGGCCTTACATGGATTAATCTTTTTGGTCTATCCTGATGGAAGGGGGGTAGCCCGTCAGGCGCCCCGGTACCTCGATTAATCATTGGCTCGACCAGCGAATCTTTCCCGCTTAGCGCGGAAACAGATAACAACGGAGAAGACAACATGAGCATGCCAAATACCGCAGACACAAAGAATAGATACATTTGGATTTTCTTTGCCTTGACATACTTCTTAACCTGGGTCTTCTGGATCCCGTTGGCGCTTTCAGGCCAGGATGTAATGGCAGGCCCGTTGATGATCGTATTGTTAGTCGGTGGCTTCGGTCCCTCCATCACCGGTATCATCCTGACCTACCGTACGCAGGATAAAGAAGGTCGCCGGGATTTCTGGAAGCGGTCGATAAATTTTAAACAAATCGGGGCAGGCTGGTATTTTGTGATCGTGCTGATCTTTCCACTTTTGTACGCTCTCGCCATCCTGTTGGACATCCTGCTCGGCGGCTCACCGCCAGGTGCAGATGCATTAACCCAGATTGCTGCACAGCCAGCCTCCTTGATCGGCATGCTCTTAATGGGTCTGATCATAGGACCCCTAGCTGAAGAGTTCGGCTGGCGCGGGTTTGCTCTGGATCCATTGCAAGCTCGCTGGAGTGCCCTGATTTCAGCGCTGGTTATCGGCGTGTTCTGGTGGGCCTGGCATTTCCCGCTCTTCTTCATGAATGGCATGCTTCAAAATGAGTGGGGGGTGGGGACAGCGGCTTTCTGGGCTTATGCCGTCACTGTCTTTGTTCTATCAGTCTTGGTTACCTGGGTATTCAATAACACCAGGCGCAGTATTTTAGCAGCTATTCTGCTACACTTCATGTACAACAGCACGCTGAACGCGCTCTCACCCTTATCGGACCGGGCATCTCTCTTGGCGACGTGTATTCTCGTCCTGGAAGTGACCATCGTAGTTGTTCTCTGGGGACCCAAAACGCTGATCCGAAACCAGAGTCAAGAAACGATCAATGGATGAATCGAATCCTAGGATGCGGTGATTATTGGTGTCGGTGAAGTTAGCCATCATGGAGGCCCAAAGGTAACCAAGAAAATTTAAAAACTAATCCGGTAGTTTAACCGGGCTGGGTGACAAGTAAATAGCATTTGGAAGTTTACTTTAAGCGGAGAAAGGAGGATGGAAATTTGAATCAATTGATTTCTTGTTAGTGATCGTACTAACCATTCATATATAAGGAGAAAAAAATGACTGAGGATAAAGTCCGCACAGAAGAATTCAGTGTTAGCGCTGACGAAGCCGTTAAGAAGATCAAAGAGGTCCTGGACGAAGGTAATGTTCGCCGGATCATCATCCAAACCGATGAAGGCAAAACCCTGATTGAATTTCCCCTCACGGTCGGTGTGGCTGCTGCGGCCGGTGTGCTGCTTCTAGCCCCGCTGTTGGCAGCAGTTGGGGCGCTGGCAGCCATCGTCACAGATCTCAGGATCGTGGTTGAAAGAGAGGGTGAGTAAAGAGCCAAGACGTATGGGCAATGAGCCCTGGTTGCAGGCCAAGGCTCATTGCCATCTTTAATAGCGCTATAGTCACTGATCCGGCTAATAATCTTGGGTGCGCTGTTGATCTTACGAATGGTTTTCTAATTGTATTGTTCTGAAGCATTCGGCGATGCGTAAAGTACCTGAGACGCGCTCGTGGGTAACTCCAAAGGAGAGTTTTAGAAATGAGTATTGAAGAATCCGTTAAATTTGAATCACGTGATGAAATTAGTGAGACCTTACGTCTAAATCGGGACCTGTCGGGAGCCGACCTGAGCGGCTTGGATCTGTCAGGTTTCAAGCTCACCGGACTAGAGATGAAAGGCGCCAATCTTAGTGAATCTAACCTGGAAAATGCAGTCGTGGCAGCCATCAACATGGAGGGGGCCAATCTGACCGCTGCCATATTGAACGAAGCCCAGATCGCAGCTGCAAACATGAAAGGTGCCTCTTTAAAAGGAGCTCAGTTGAGGGGGGCCAAAATCAGCGCAGCCAACCTGGAAGAAGTCGATCTAACTGAGGCCGATCTGACGGACAGTAGATGGTTCATTGTGAATGTTGCTGGGGCAGATTTCAGTGACGTCGAAACTGTGGACGCTCAGGCCGCTGGTGTGGACTGGTCCAAAGCCAAAGTGCCTCCGGCTGAGATTCCGGGGTCAATACCCGTGCCACCCTGGATCCCGGCGCTGCTGGCAGGTATTGGACTGCTGTTTGTCGTCGGCATTATTCTAGCCTGGAAGCGGCGGCGATAATTATAGGCATGGAAGATGTGCTTGCCCAAACTTGAAGTCTAAAGGAGGTCTTATTGATATAAGGTATAGATATTACGCACTTTGTCCACAAAATCTAATTCTAATTTTAAGAGAGGAGATTGAATCATGTTAACCGAACGAATCATTGGTGCATTCACATTCCGCAAAGGGGTTTATGCTGATGTAGAGAAAGATGCCAGTTTCACTAAGACAGCCTGGATAATTGTGGCCGTGGTCGCATTCCTCAACCAGCTTGGGACCAATGCATCATCAGATATACTCAGCTGGTTGGGTGGTGCTGTGGTGGGTACCATTTTTGCTGTTCTCGGTTTCGCCGTGGGAGCTGTGGTTGTCAACTGGGTTGGTCGTGCAGTCTTTCATGCTGACGTCACTTTCGATGAATTAGTCCGGACCCTGGGTCTGGCCTACGTCTGGCAGGTGGTGGGTGTTATTGGCCTGCTGTCCCTCATTTCCGTAGCTCTAGAGTGCATATTGGCTCCCATCATGTTTATCGCTGCGATATTACTGATCGTTGCCTGGTTCGTGGCGGCGAAGGAGGCTCTGGACTTGGAATGGTTGCAGACCATCGTTACTGTCTTCTTGGGTTGGATCGCCTTGATCGTGGTTGTAGTAATTGGTGGAGTGATCCTTGGGCTTCTAGGGTTTGGTGCAGCTGCTCTGGGAGGTCTTTTTGGATAATTTTTTTTATCCAATTTTCAGCTGGCAATGCTTCTACTGGCTATCAAATTACATGTGAAAGCCTCATAGAGATAGGATACGTTAACTTAATTTTAAAGATTGGAGGTCAATGATGAGTGAGGATAAAGTACATACTGAGGAATATCAAGTTGACGGTGACTACCTGGTACATAAAGTTAAAGAGTTGGTGCATGAGGGCAATATCCGCCGGATAACCATCAAAAACGGGGAAGGTGAGAAACTAATCGAAATACCCCTCACAATCGGAGCGGTTGGTATTGTGCTCCTTCCGGTGTGGGCTGCCATTGGAGCCGTCGCAGCCCTCGTATCAGATTGCACCGTCGTTGTCGAGAAAGTAGAAGAGTAAAAAAGGAGGTCTGTACAATGTCTGACTATAAGATACCTGACCACGAGATGATGGTGGTCGCATTCGATAATGAAACCGAGGCCGACCGGGTGCTGGACACGCTCAAAGGAATGGAGAAACTGGACATCGTTGATCTGAAGAGCGCGGCGGTGATCGTCAGCACTGAAGCTGGAGAGGTCAAGATCAAAGAGACCAGCGATTTCGATACCAAACAGGGCGCCATCGGAGGTGCGGTGGCAGGTGGCGTGCTGGGCTTGCTCTCTGGAGGCTTGATCAAGGGTGCCATCCTGGGTGCAGCGGGCGGCGCCGCAGCGGGTAAATTCGTCGATCTGGGCCTGGATAACGAGTTCCTCAAAGATGTTGGGGATAGCCTCGGAGCCGGCAGTTCAGCCATTGTCGCGCTGGTGGATTTTGAGCAGGTGGACCAGGCTATGGCTGAGCTTGATAAGTTCGAGGGGGGGCGAATCTTGAGGCACAGCCTGAGCGATGATGTCTATGCCAAGCTCTCAGAGGCTGTCGAAGATTGACATATTCATTCGATCCTGATATGAGGTGCGACACACTTCTGGGTACCCAATTATTGTATAGGTTGCAGAATGGTAAAGTTTACTGAATACAAAGATTGGTAGAAGTGCGTCGCACCTTTACAAACTCTTTCTAGGAGAAGACCCTGCCCTTCCCACGCATTGAGCCATTTGGGGTCTTGGGGAAGATGGGCATAATTTTTTAGGAGGCAGTTGTGGATTGTTTACGAGTAGTACTTTCATTGATCATTCCACCGGTTGGTGTGTTCCTGCAGGTGGGCTTTCGCTGGCCTT
>CAZIKS010000234.1:0-5348 GCA_964539795.1 uncultured Pirellulales bacterium | reverse complement strand
GAACAAACGTTCATTTTCGGTATTAGTAACCTGAAAAGTCAATCCTTGATAAGCATTGCCCCACTTGGGCAATGTCCACTCGATAGAGGCTCCTGTCTGATTAAGACCCTCGTCACCGAAGATTCTTCGTAAAGCCAAAGGATACTGAACCTGGTCCAGGGCATCTTCATGCCAGCGGTTGACCACACCGAACTGCTGACGGAATCGACCCAGGTCCACAGTGGCGTTTTCGAGCACGGTGAAATGTGTAAGGTAAGCCTCTTCGAGATCAACGCCTTCATCACTTATGTGCGTAGTAGCCTTTATCCTCGAATAGGGATCGAGATAAGATTGGAAATTCAGTTCGAGGCCAATTTCAGCATCGGTACGTTTTCTGGTTTCCGATTGGTGCCTGTAGTGTCCGACAAAATTCCCGGAGACGCTGATTTCCGGATTAAGTTGTTGCAAACTCAGCCCACCAAATTTATAGACAGTTTCTTCGGGTTTTTCCTGTTCTTTTTTTTCGCCGGCCATGCTTTCAGCCAGCTCGCGCAAACGCGCCGCTTCATCCTCAGCTTTGGTCTCTTCAGCAACAGGGACAGGTTGACTGAGTTTGCCGATTTCTTCTTTCAACGCATTGATTTCAATATCGTGATTTCGTTTCATTTCATTCATCTGCCGCTTCAGTTCGAGAATCTGCTGTTTGAGTTCTACAAGCTCAGGATTTTCAGTCTCGTTATTCTCGGCAAGACCCATATTGGACCATCCCATGCTAACGAGAAAAAAAAGCAGGCAGAATATCTTTTTTACCGGCATATTTATATCTCCTTACTAATACTGCGAATTAGCCATAATATTTTATGGTTTCTTGATTTCGACCTGTGTTTTGTCCACAGCCTATGATGAATCTGGCGTTTCTAAAACTTAGGATTGCAGTGGAAGCAGAGTATTGATGCTCTGACTCCTACCTTAAGAAATGGTAATTGATGGCGGTGCTCGTAAGCTAATCGAATAGGCCCACTCATTATGATTGACGACAGCCGTAAAACGTGGTAAGGGCTGAGAAATAACTCGAATAGCAACAATGACTAAGGCCGAGTTGGAATTCACTTCGGTTGAGTTGGAGTTACCCAAAAACTTACAGGCTGGGCAAGGGTCCGTGCAGAATATAACGTCTTTGGTGCCTGTATTTGCTGTTCCAAAATGACAGTTTTCACTATGAAAAAAATCGATTGCAGAGGTCACAATCGCGTATACGACAACTGTCAAAACCGATGCCGTTTGATAGATCTTAAAATGTTTTTTCGAAAAACCATACATATTCAGATTGCCTTCGCTGATTTAACATCCATACAAAAAGTCCTCTACCATAGAATTCTACACACACCAGCAGGATGAGTCAACATCTAACTTGCAGGAAATATTTGGCCGGCCTCACAAAAACCGTGAATAAAGTCGTTGAAGAACTCAGCAACATCTTCTATTTCGGCTTTTGCCATAACCTCGCAATTTGCCGTATTGCGGCCCAGAAAGCAATTTTGCTCCATTTTTTCGTGACTTGCAGGTTAAAAGATTATATTGTATGTTCTGTTCAGTGGTTTTCCAATCCTGATAGTAAAAGGACATGCAGTCGTTTTTAGCTAATATCCCTGTTGGCGAAATCACTACCATCAGACACTCAATGGTGGTGTTTTTCAGATAAATTGGGTATTGTGTTCGAACAGCAACTTGTGAACTGAACCAATTTGATATTAAAACGATGTTCGTCTATTTAGTGAAGAGAAACTTATAAAAGCTGTTCTCCTGTCGTCATAATATTCATCCGGCTGAGTTTGACTCCCTTTAAGGAGGCTATGTTATTGCCCAGTTTCTCGATTTCCTTCACTTTGCCTCTAAGTATTATTACCTCAAGGCAATTGTGATGGTTCAGATGCACATGAGTAGAGGCAATCACATGCAATAAATGATTATGTTGGAGATCGACTAATTTCTGGGACAATTTCGCTGCGTGATGGTCGTAGATTAGAAATACGCCTGCTGTAGCTTGTGATGTTGGGTTTGCCAATTGTTCCTCTGACAGGCGATCCCGAATTAAGTTACGAATGGCCTCGGAGCGATTCGAATAGCCTTGCTTAGCAATTAACTGGTCAAACATGGTGAGCAGCTTTTTGTCCAGGGATACTCCAACACGCTCAATTTTACTCATTTTGAGTTCTCCTATAAACCTTCGATCTTTCAGCATTTTCAGAAAATTACAATTTTTTTCAGATTTTAGTAACTTTATAGTTGACTTGGTAGCACGAATTCTATATTTTTATGCAGTAACACAAATATAAGAAACGTATGCGCATTGTCAACACAAAATATTACTTTTTTAAGGAGCAATGGTGATGGAAAAAATGAATTTAATGCTCGTTGTTTTGCTTATTGCCGGTTCGGCAGCTTTCAGCAGCCTGGTGATTGCGGAAACACATTGGAATATCCAGGCTGTGGATGAGGACGGTTACGGTACCCATCCCAACTTATATAACAGTATTAAAGTTAGTGTTGAGGGAATAATTCTGAATCGACCGGACTATATGCTTGATTCGACACCCAACTATAATAACCCTGAGGAAACCTTAGGGGGAACGTGGCAGATATACATACAAGGCGATACCAATGACCACGCCGGTACTGCGCTGTGGATAGGACAAAACTATGATAATGTGTGGGGCGGTTCCGGCATGTATCCGGACTCAAATTGGACGTACGAATTATATAGACTCACCCATGACCCTTGTACCGCTTACGAAATCAGGCCCGGCGACAAGGTCAGTGTGACCGGCCTGTTGAAATTCTACAGTGGTAAAACAAACATTAATGAGCGACATAACACCGACCCTGATAATGATTTCAAAATTGAACTTATCGAAGCTGGTGTTGGGCTACCACAGCCGGAAGTTGTCACTCTAAGCGAGTTAAAAGGTGCCGAAGACAATTACATTTTTGACCATACTCGTCAGACCGGCTGCGAATACTACCAGGCTCGTTTGATACGAGTTAACGATGTCAACATTGTAGATTGCGGTAATTGGGGGCCTGATGACCCAGGAGAGTTTCAAACTTTAACAATCCGAGACTCCAGCGGTCGAACATTTCCTCTTAAAGTAGGCATAGGGCCTGGTTTTACTGAATTCGAGTGTCCAACAGGCCAAATTGATGTAATTGGTATCCTGGACCAAGAAAGTTCCGATATGTGGGTATGCAAAGACGGGTACAGGATATGGGTAGTAAATTATGACGGCAACGGCAAAGTACTAACAGACTTTGGTTTTCCTAAAAATCGTCTGCCTGGAGATATTAATCTGGATGGTAAGGTCGACTTCCTTGACTTTTCCGAATTTGCAAATGACTGGCTTGAGGAACACCCTGAAGGCACCTAACAGTCGACAATGTAATAACCACAACAAAAAATATGTATGGAATAGTTCTCGGGCAGTTGTACAACGCAGCGTCTGAGAACATCTCTATCCAAAGGACCGTTTATGAGGTGCAAAAAGGCCTTTACGCTAATAGAACTCCTGGTAGTTATTGCCATTTTTGCTTTGTTAATGGGGATTTTGCTGCCAACACTCAGCAGGGCTCGCGAACAGGCCAAAATTGTTGTGGTCAACGCCGAGCTTCATAATATTGGCATGGCTCTTGAGTCTTATGGAATGGACAATAGAGATAAATTTCCCCCTACACGAGCAGATTGTAACCCCTCGGCTCGCAAACATATTTATGCACTACCACAGGAATTGGTAGATAGTGGCTACCTGCCTAAAGGCGAGGTGGGAAAGGTGCGTTTTGCTAGAATCGATGATAGATTTAACAGGGGCTGTGCCTACAAGTACATTGCGGCCGGTCCGGTATATGACTACCACGGCACACCTTTCGGAAATCAGCACCTATATATACCTGAGGGTTTTCCTGACAGTACGAGCACGAATCTAATCGAGTACAAAAATCCTAATACATCACCGGTAAAATGGGTTCTTTTCAGTTTAGGCCCAAGATACGACATAGAAAGCCTTGAGCTTAAAAGTTTTCCGATTCATAAAGGATTTCCTATAAAAAAAATATTCTGGTATTCACCAAAGGATCGTAAAGGTGTAATTACCCGGATTCGGCTGAAAAAAGGTGGCAGACATACTGGTTCATTTGAGGGTAGTTGATAAATAAAGATTTTTTTAGATACATTTTAGGAGTAGAATTATGAAAAAACTTTCCTTGTACATTATTGTTCTTTGCATTTTGGGTGGGAGTATCGTAACCACTTTGGCTCATATAGATCACGCTGATAGTTATATTCAGCAACCCAAACAGACAGTACAGGCTACCAGTGGCGAGAACCCCTGGAACCAAGGACAACCTCCGAAGGACTGGTGGGCCGCAATAAAACAAACGCATGGGCATGTTGGCCCTTGGAACGTATTGGGATGGCGCATTGGTCAAGCTGCGTTACGTGAGTTCAATACCAAATGGGGTAGGCACGAACTTGACATCATCTGCTATATTCCGATGACAACTCCACATTCGTGCATATCTGACGGTCTGACCATCGGGACAGGTAACAGTATCGGCCGACTTGATATTCGACTGGCTGAAGTAATGATGATTGACTTTATTCAGATTACTGTTCGCCGCAAGGATGATACGGGTCCGGTTTTGATTTTCAGGCCCAAGCTTGACTATCTGAAATGTATAGAGACACGTCCAGTGGAAGAGTTAGAAAAACTTTCTCGCCAATGCAGTGTGATAAAAGAAAGTGAGCTATTTCACATCGAAAGGGTCGAGATTTCCCAAACAAAAAAATGTAATTTAAAAAAAGTTGACTAAGTTAATTTTTTGCATATGAAGCCATGCTAAAAAGTTGCATCGGATGGTATGAATACTACGGAACGGTTTTTGTTTAAGTTTTGACCATAATGAACGGGAGAACCTAAAGGGCGAAAGAAGAAAGGAGGCTCTGGGGGTGAATTTTGGCAGAGATTTCAGATGGTTGCAGTTTGAAGAAAGATTTGATGTTTTAGCAAGATTGATAAGCGGAAAAGTGTTTCTAAAACGGTTAAATGAGAATATGGGATTTAGTGTGAAAGGGCAAAGATAATTATGAGAGAAAAATATTTTGTTTGGTGGGTATTTTAAAAAACACAAGCGTATTTTGGGCGGTTAAAGACGAAAAGCCCAAAGACGAGCAAAAACAACAATTAAATCGGGAATTGTTAAAAGAGAGCGGAGAAACAGGCTGCTACGTCTCTGCACAATCTTGAAAAAATACGACATCAGCCCTAGTGCTCTGTCGCACATAATGTGATGCCGTATAGGCTTTTCTGTCAATATAT
>CAZIKS010000233.1:0-5417 GCA_964539795.1 uncultured Pirellulales bacterium | reverse complement strand
CACATTTTCAGGTCAAATACTATCCTGATTTATCTGGCATTAACTTTGCTAACGGTGGCTGTCGGCGGCAATGATATTTCGCCCACTGCAATAGGAGGTGAAGTTCAAGCTATAAATGATCAGCTTCATATTAGAAAAAGTGTTGTCGGCGCTTTTGCCGACGAAATTAAAATCGTAGAGCCGGGCGAAGACATTACTTACAGAATACACTTTGACAACAATGACAATAACTTCACTGCAACCGACGTAATTATCGTTGATTATCTTCCCGAGGAATTAAGTTTTGTCAGCGCCGATTATGATTTTAGCCTTGGCTATTATGATGCTGCTACACATACTTATACATGGGAATATGCTGATTTGGAATCTGGAGATGCCACTAATGTCAAGTTAACGGCACGAGTGAATGATGATGTAATTCCGGGTACGGTTATTACAAACTCTGTAGCTATCGACAGTAGCGAGACATCGGAAGCTGCTGCGAATGTTGATGTTATTGTCAGCGGTAGCGGTACTGTTAATTTTTTAAATCTGAGCAAGAGTGTTGTTGGTGCAACCGAAGATATCCAAAAGGTGGGCATAAACGAAGAAGTTACTTATCGTATCCGCTTTGATAGTAACGATATTGCTCAGCCAATAGCCGATGTTTCTGTTATAGATTTCCTGCCGGAGGATGTAAGCTTTGTTAAGGCTGACGGCGACGGAATAATCGGATATTACAATGATAACATGCATACATACACATGGTTGTACCCGTATATTTGTCCGGATGAGGTTACATATCTTGATATTACAGTGAAAGTGAATCCAGAAACGGTACAGGGTAAAAATATAACCAATTTGGTCACAATCTACAGTAAAGAAGCGGCTCTGGCAACATCAAGTGTTGATATAATAAGCAAAGAAGGAAGATTGCAGGTTGACTATATAGAGATAATTCCTGATACAATCAAACGAGATGGTACTTCATCTAATATCACGGTTTTTATTGAGATGCCTGAAGGTATCGGGATAGATGACATTAAGAACGAACCTTTAGTCCTAAGTCCGGGTAACATTCAAGCAGGTCAACCGATTATCAAAGAAATTAATGGCAAAACGGATATTACCGCTGTATTCGATAAAAATGAACTATTAGATGCTCTATCAGGTTATGGCCAATTCGAGGTGGAGATTACAGGCAAATTAAAAAGCGGTCAGACTTTTTACGGACAAGCAACCATTACAATAACTGGATACGAGGATATATCAGATTTTATTTCCAATGTTATTATCGAGCAAATCTGGGATTACGGTGATCCAACTGATAAAACCGACTTAATGTATGAACTTTATTTTGCTGTTGAGGCTTATAGTAATACGGCAATAAATATGGATGCTGATATTGCGAGCATAGAAATTTTAACGCCGGCAGGAAATAGCTTCCAGATTCCAAAGCAATCCGGTCAATGGTCGGACGGCATATGGAAATCATATGAATATGACACCGAATTGGGTATTGCCACATGGGATTATAGAGCCAGATTTGAAAATGTTACCGGTTTACAAGATTATGGCGATGGAATATATATAATAACAATACATTTTGTAGATAGCGGCTGTGACCAAATAGCGGTATGGTTTGGCATTCCGGGTACACAGAATTCAATTCCACAACCGATCCAGGAACCTGTTTTAATATCTCCCTCGCACAATCAGACCGTAGTATCACCTGTTGAGTTTACAGGGCAATCTTGCATTGATGTTAATACAACGGAAATCCGGATTGAAATACAGGAAGACAGAGCCGGCGTATATGAGAAAAGCCTTGATGTGGAAGAAACCAGCTTCGGCCCGGTTAATCTGACAGATGGTTTCTGGGAAATTGTATTGGCTTTTGGGCAATCTGCATCATCCGATGATAATGGAATATCTGTTGAGGTGGGAAAATACAGCCAAAGCACATATAATTTTACAGTGATTGGTAATCCCCTTAACTCATATGAAGTTTGGGGGGGTGATACTTTCATTGGATTGGATAATGGCATATATATCGGAGGAGGTTACGGGAACGTTGATTCATTGGTGCTGAATGGATACGTAAAGCTGGGCGAATCGGATGGATACACTGCTACTTTTTCAGGCAAATACAAGTACTATTTTATTGGCACAAGAGGGATGGTTCTTCTGGATTGTATTCAGGGATCGGATAGTTCCTATTACATGTCATTTGAGCCTAATGTGGAATGGTCCAACATATCGGAACCTAATAATTTGCTTGGCCCTCCGGATGGAAAATATGCAAAAATCGGAGCATATGATTCCCATGATGATTATAATGGATACATAGTATTTACCAATCCCGGCAACTGGACGGAACTGAATGTAATAACAATAAATATTACCGATGATGTAGAAGTTGAAAGTATGGAAATAATTCCCGATACGATCAGACGCGAAGGCACCTTGACGGATATAATAGTTGCGTTGGAATTACCTGAGAACATTGGAAGAGATGATATTGGGGAAGAACCATTAGTGTTTGAATTTGATCAGGGCAGTGATAGTATCGAATCACACGATCAACTCACAACCGAATCAGATGGTAAAATTAAAGTCGTGGCAGTATTCGATAAAACCACGGTTATGAATTCTATTGAAGGTTATGGCTCGTTTGACTTGAAAGTTACTGGAACTTTGAAGTCGGGATACAATTTCTGCGGAAAGGGAGCAATAACTATAACCAGATTCGCAGGTAACTGATATACGACATATTTGTGTTAAATTCATAATAAACAATCTGTTTTGTTTGACTGATTCGTATGCGGATATTGTAATTATTTTCAGCTATCCTGTTCGGGATAAGAATTTATTGATGGTACCTGCATTGTAATTTTAATCAGATATCCTTAAAGATGAATCGCATATCCACGATTTATCGGAACCACTTTTATCGTTTAAGAAATCCAGCCGAGAGTCCTGTCTTTTGCTTTTTTATTTTGAGTTTTTTTTGAACCTTCAATAGTTTATCAATCCTTTCTGCCGATAAACATTAGAAGGTTTATAGGAGATAGTCCAATGAAGCAGAACAGAAATCTCTTACTAATTAGCATAGCTTTTGTTACAGGGATAGTAGTAATCTGGACGGTCACGTCAATCCAGGGTGGTCAAAGAACATACGAGGTCCAGCCTCAGATAACGATGCCGGAATATAGAACCGATGCCGTCCGTACCTTAGATGCTTATGAACGATTGATGAACAGATATATGGACATGGTTGACAGGAATTTATCGAATATTGACAGAGACATTACCAATACGGCCGAAAAAATTGATTCCATTGATGTCAGGTTAACTGAACTTTGCGAAAGAACAGCAAGGATTGAAAAAGCACTTGGTATAGAACAATCCAAAAAGCCGATAACAAGTCTCTTAAAAGATCAAAAAGCAGCGATTGTAAATAAATAAAACAGGACAGGAACAATTAATGTATCGAATAGCTCACAAGACCGGTCAGGATGTTATCAAACGGTGTAAATATAATCCACTTATTTCGATTGATGACCTGCCATTTGAATGCAGCGATATATGGAATGCGGGCGTAGTACGTTTTCATAATCAATACTTGTTGCTGCTGACCGTTGAAACTCTTGAAGGATCAGGTTGTATATATCTGGCCCGCAGTACGGATGGATTTGGATTTCTCGTTGATCCAGCGCCGTTTATGACTGCATCCAGGGAAGAACCGTTTGCTCGATACGAGACTTTCGGTATTTTTGACCCGCGTATTACAAAAATCGGCTCGAAATACTTTATCACATACTTAGCTGAAAGTGAATACGGCAGACGAACAGGATTAGCCTGTACAGATGATTTTAAGACGGTTGACAGAATGCAGTTTATTTCAGAGCCTGACACCAAAAGTGCCTGTTTATTCACAAGAACATTTGAAGGATGTTATGCGATGTTAGAACGTCCGTCGGCGGGTGACAGTATTTGGATTAGTTACTCCGACGATTTGATACATTGGGGCTCTTCCAAAGTTGTTATTACACCGAGAGGTGGATACTGGGATTCGAACCGCGTTGGAGCTGCCGGTCCGCCAATAGAAATCGAGCAGGGTTGGCTGCTTATTTATTACGGCGAGAAAGATACTTCCGCAGGCCCCTTGATCCGTCTGGGAGCGGTAATTCTCGACAGGGATGATCCTTCCTGTGTGTTGGGACGCTCAAATATACCCATCTTAGCTCCTCGTGAAAGATATGAACGCATTGGTGATGTTGGGAATATAGTATTCTCATGCGGTGCATTATTGGAAGAAGCCGGACAGCTTAAAGTATATTATGGCGCATCGGACAGTTGTATCTGTCTGGGTATTGCTACCGTTGACGAGGTAGTTCAAATATGCAGGGAGAATCGGGAGTAATATAAGCTATGATACAGAAACGAGGACGAGACCTGTTACAACGATGGGAACATAATCCCATCATAACCTATGATGATGTACCGTTGCAGAATAACACCGTCTTTAACGGCACCCCTGTTAAGTTCTGTGACGAATATTTACTTTTATTGCGCGTTGAAGGCCAGCAGGGATACTCATTTTTTTGCCTTGCGAGAAGCGAGGACGGACTACACTTCGATGTGGATGACCAGCCTTGTATGCTTCCGACCGAAGACGGACCTTTTGCATTATGGGAAGAGAACGGTCTTGAGGATCCGCGTATAACATTTATAGATGGATGGTATTATATCATGTACACGGCGGCGTCAGGTTATGGGCATCGAATAGCGTTGGCTCGTACGAATGATTTCGAAAATTTTGAACGAATTGCTATGGTCTCCGGACCCGGAAACAAGGATGGCGTTCTTTTCCCGGAAAAGATCGATGGTTACTATGCCAGGCTGGATCGCCCTATCGGCAACGGCGTTGGAAGTATTTGGATTTCTTATTCGCCGGATTTGAAGAACTGGGGCCGCAGTGAACTGATTATTTCTCCAAGAGCTCGCTATTGGGATTCATCGCGTGTCGGCGCTTCTGTTCCTCCTATTCGAACCGAATACGGCTGGCTGGAAATATATCATGGCTTCAAGATGACTTCGACCGGTCCTATCTATCGAATTGGTACGGTTATGCTTGATTCGGATAATCCTGCCAGGGTAATCGGTCGCTGTCTTAATCCCGTACTTTCACCGAGAGAAGATTATGAGCGTATCGGCGATGTCAGGAATGTAGTTTTTGCCAGTGGTGCCATTGTTGAAGACGACGGAGAAGTGAAGATATACTACGGCGCAGCAGACACTTCTATTTGTGTAGCAACGGCACATATCGATGAGTTAATTGAATCCTGTTTTGAAAAAACCGAATCAATGAGTGAAGATTTTTGTAAAACGTCCTGCCCTTACCGAAGAATGTAATACGAAATCAGATATTATTG
>CAZIKS010000232.1:0-5440 GCA_964539795.1 uncultured Pirellulales bacterium | reverse complement strand
GATTTATCCAGCACTCTCAGTAGTTTATCAAGAACTCTGTTATGTATTTCATCGCTGGACTCAACCTTTAATTTTCTAATGGATTGTTTTATATCTTTAACTGATTTCATTTTTGTTTTCCTCATCAGATAAAGTTTTCCGAAGTTTTTCCAGTCCGTATCGATACCTGCTTTTAACTGTATTGATTGAAATTCCCTGTAAGCCGGCTATCTGTCTGAATTTCATACCACCTCGAAGGTGCAGCATTATAACTTCGCGCTGCTCATAGGCAAGCTGTTCTATAGCATGACTCAAATTTCCTGCTTCTTCTCCAAAGATAGCGCAATTCACCGGCTCGTTCCTGTCCACAATTGCTGTTTCGCAGAGTTCGCAATGTTGCAATTTTCTCGCTCTTAGCCTATCACGTGCAAGATTTACAATGCAGGTACCTAAATAACTTTTGAGACTTCCAGCGAGTTTGAGCTTTTCTCTGGACTCGATAAATCTGCAGAAAACATCATGTAATACATCTTCAGCCGTGTTTACATCTTTTAAGAGAGCCGCCGCCAGGGTCAGCAGATAGTCGCTGTACTTTAGATAAATTCTGCAAAGAGCATCGTTACTGCCATGCTTAAATTTCCATATCAAAAGCCTGTCTTCGAGCATCAAGAAATTCCCCGGCCAAATTAAGAACGTTCTTTAACTGTTACACGAAGCAACACTGTCTTTTGGTTTAAGCAAAATCTGAAATTTATTCAGATTTTAGTGGATTTTTGTAGAAAAGCGCATAAAAAAAGGCCGAGTTTAACTTGCCCGGCCTTGAATCTTTTTAATTCAGATACCGCTAAAAATCAATCCTCCTTAGGTCTGAGCCAGCAGCGTATTTCGACAATATAAGTATCCTCTTTGTCAGTAGGTTTTAGCAAGGGTGAAAATTTAATGTTGCGATATTTTCCGTCCGGCCAATTATCAAGGCCACCGTTGTCAGAACCTACACCACACTTTTGTGCCTCATTCAACCACGCTACTATAATATCATTTGTTCCGCTTCGGTAACCTTCATCTGTCAGAAAAGATACATCCAGCTTAAATATCGGACCGCCTTTCTTTTTATATGTTTTACGGAAATTCATCGAGAGTAATCTGCGATAGTTTGAAGGTAACTGGCCGGCGGGTCCGTCATATTTGCCATGCAAACGAACGATTGCCGTTTTGATACCGGGTGCTCCTTCTATATCAATCATTATCTCCTGGCCATCGAGCACAATTTCGCTTCTGCCATTAGGTGCATCAACCGTTGGGGGTTCAAAGAATTCTGCTGGTTTCTCAGCGGCCTCGTAATCAAACATAACCAAATCGTAATCATCTGAGTCCTTTTCGTATATTTTCATTTGAACAGGCAAAAGAGAATTTATGCCGACCGTAATGGAAATGCTTTCTATGTAATCACTGTCTGGTTCTTCCTGGGGCGGGTCAAATTCGTATATGAGAAAATCATCGCCAACGTTGTCGGGTATTTGTTGGCTTAACTGCTCATTGTCATCTGACAATAAACCTGCACTAATTAATTCAAGAAAACTTTTCCCTTTGGCAAATATGGATGACCCTTTAGTTGTTTGTCTTCCATGCTCATCAAAACCTTGTTCGATTTGGCCGTCATCATAAACCATGTCTCCCTTATTTCCACGAGTAACAAGTTTGCCGTCAGCATACCAAGCCTCAAAATGTCTTATAAAATCGTTACCACGACTTTTTAGCCAATAGACATGTACATAGTCAAGGCGATCAACACGGGTAACAACATTTCCCCAAGCGACGGATGCTGGGTCAATCGAGCCACCTAACTGATTGATGCCTATCATTACCGCAATAATTATCACTGCTGCGGTGGCGAGTTTTGTAATCTTGCTTTTCATAATTAATCTCCAAATAATCGGCTGAGTTGAAGCCAAATTGTTAATTTTAGATTTTTCCAGTTCTTTAGTGAGTACCGTAAGCGCAACGGTTTTAACTTCTGGATTAATTTTTATTTTTGCATTGTTGATCAACTGCTTTATTTTTTCTGCTGATCTCATTTTTCTACCTCACTATTCAATATTGACCGCAGTTTATTAAGTCCGTAATTGTATCTGCTCAGCGTTGTTTTAATCGATACAGCCTGCAATTTAGCTATCTCTTTGAACTTCATTTTTCCTTGAACATGCAGGATCACAGCTTCTTTCTGTTCGTATGGCAACTGAGCCATAGCTTTGTACAGTTGTTGAAATTCTTCATAACATTCAATGCATTTGTCAGGTGCTTTGCAATCCGAAACTCCGGGCTTAACATCATCCAGACTGACAGGCTCTTGTGTACGTTTGCCTCTGTTGAAATTGCGTACCTTGTTAATAGCGCAAGATGTCAAATATCCTTTGAGGTTCTTTTTGATTTCATATCTACCCGCAGAATGAACAAGCATAAGAAAAACATCCTGGACTACGTCTTCAGCCGTACTTACATCGTTCAAAAGCCCAGCCGTTATTCGCACCAGATCATCTCTGTACTTTTCATAGATACGGCAGAGCGCAGCTTTACTACCGCGATTTAATTTCCAGATAAGCATCTTATCTTCCAACGCTTCGATACCTTTCGAAAGAACCAATGAACATTGTCATATATAGGACACAGCAAATACCGATTTTACCTTAAAGGAAAATGGTTTTTTGATATTTTAAGGAATTCCAAGCCGAAATCGCAGAAAAAAAGGCCGAGCAAATAAGCCCGGCCTATTGATTCAAAATCTGATTATGCAAAGGTCGTTATTGCATCTACTCGAGTTCTTCGGATAATTGTTTGCACAAATCCTGCGCCAAGTCAATTCGTTCGATAAAGTAATCCGCGAAGGATGGTTTGTTACCAAATTCCTCTGTCAATACATGGTGACATGTTTCTTTGTCTCCTGTGGTGTACTGACCGCGCCTCCATCTCGCAATTCCAGATTGATACGATTCATCATTACCGTGGGCTTTAGCTGTTTTAAGGAACTCCCATCGTGCAATTTGTGCATATCCTATCAGGTCGCAAAGTTCATCGATCCTTTGAGTTAATTGTCTGCACAATTTCCATTGGTTTTTCATCCCGCTTGATTCTGTCTTTTTTCCCAACTCCAGAACGTTCTTCCTGGCTTGGTCCATACAACGTTTTACAAACCTGTCAACATCGAAGATTTCAAGACTGGCCATTTCCCGGCGAGCTACGTTCAAGTCCCGCTGGATTCCAGTTAGAAGCATAGCAGGGGTCATATGTTGTTCAGGATTATCCCAGGGCAACTGCTTGAACCACTCGCAATATGTAACAAAGCTCGGCATACAATGTTCAACGTAAGCGAAACCAAGTTCCGAGTGCCAAGCTACATCACGTATTTCTTCCCCATATTCTTCAAGCTGCTTGCAAACATGAGCAGTCTCATTAATCCAAGATGTATCCTCGATCTTGTCGAGCCAGTCACTAAACTGGTCCTCATACGCCAAGAACAATCGCATACCTGTCTGAGCACTTTGGCCACGCTCAGCATAGCGGGCTTTTTGATCAGCGACCATATCCAACATATGAATTTTAAATTCCGGTTCTAATTCTGCTCTGGCCATCCAACCCAGCTTCTGCCAGAATTCCTCCAACAGATGCGCATAAAAATTGACCTTTTCAGTGTCCTTTTCTTCCGTGGCCGATAGAAGTTCTTTCATGTATTCATCGTGCGACTGTTCTATTTTTTCCACTAATTCGGCCCACGCCACAGTTGCTCCATCGATTGAGCCGCCGAAGTGATGTATGCCGATAAGCACTGCTATTAAAATCACTGCAGCGGTGACGAGTTTTGTAATTTTGCTATTCATAATTAATCTCCCAATATTCGGCTGAGTTTCAGCCAATATTGTTTCTTTAAGTTTCTCCTGTTCCTTGAGGGCATCATGCATAATCCTTTGGTCCATTGCGGCACTGGTATCAATATCCAGAACGTGTAAATCGCTAATCAATTTTTCAATATTATCCGCGGGTTTCATTTCTCGACCTCACTATTCAAAAGAGCCCTGAGTTTTTCCAGTCCATATCGATATCGACTTTGAATTGTACCGACCGGGGCCTGCTGTAACCGGGCTATTGCCTTAAATGTCCTTGCGGCCTGCAAATGAAGGACAACAACTTCGCGCTGCTCATAAGGGAGCCTGACTATTGCATCTCGCAGGCGGTGCAACTGTTCTGCCGATATCACAGTTTGGTCAGGTAAGCAACAGTCCGATGCCTGGATATCTGCAACATTCAATTCTTTAGGCTCTCTTTTTCTTGCACGAACTCTATCACGTGAGAGATTCGCAACGCAGGTCAGTAAGTATCCTTTGAGGCTGCCGGTCAGTTTAAATTCATCAGCAGATTTAATAAAAGAGACGAAAACATCGTGCACAATGTCTTCTGATGCGTTAAGGTCATGCAAAAGAGCATTCGCCAGCGAAAGCATATCCCTTTTGTACTTGTCATAGATACGGCAGAGAGCGTCACTGCTGCCATGCTTCATTTTCCAAAGAAGCAACTTGTCTTCTAACATGAGCAAGCCTCATTACTAATCTCAAAACGACCGACCGTCATATATACAACGATTAGACCACCTTATTTAATCTAAAGAAAATCATTTTTTCCGCCAGATTTTACCTTTTCGAGCAGAAAAGCCCCTTTGACTGGCAAAAGCGTATAGTCGAGTGGGCGTGGGCATAAAAAAAAGCCGCCCAAAACTGGGCGGCTCAAGTAGAAAAGGTTTTGCTGTCTCTTAGCACATAGCGATATAACTTGCAATTGCCAAGAGCAATATTCGTTTTTTTGTGATTGTGAACGGAATCCAGATTTCGTAATAAAACTTTTTCATCCCTACCCCGAAAAGCCAGACTAACGAATATTTACTTTCTTATTATGAAATTATTATACCTAAAAAAAGATTACAAATCAAGGAAAAACATCCTTCCACAAACATAAATGCCTGTAAATAAAGAAGTTATGAAAAATAAAGCCGTCAAATTTTTTACTCTGCCCGCCGAGAAGGTGCAGAGGAAATATATAAAAAAGCCATTTATTTTTTTAGTGGCAAAGGCTTTAGCGAACTGTTAACTTTTCACGGTAAGGTTTGTTCGACGCTGCGTGTTTTGAAATGTTTTAAGCCGAAGTATTCGGTTAATATTAATTTAATGAAGGAAGTCAATCCTATGAAGAGATTATTATGTGAAATTATAGCTGCGACGATGGTTTTGTTGGCTTTGCCGGCGGGCGAGGCGGCAAGTGCGCAGAGAGGCGAATTGTTTCGCAAGGCGGACGAGACGGTCACACGATGGTCGAGCTTTGAGAACCTAAACGGCGTAAAAGGCCGGGGAGGCATGGAAAACAAAGAAACTATGAAAGCCAGGCCTCCTGCTGGTTACTTATAGCGGATATAATCTCC
>CAZIKS010000231.1:0-5452 GCA_964539795.1 uncultured Pirellulales bacterium | reverse complement strand
GTTTAACGCCATCCATCGACTTGCCGAACAGATGTATCCCGGTCGCTGCCAACTGGCTACCAGGCCCGACGAGGTTGAGCGAATAGCAAAGAGCGGCAAAAGAGTCATTATGATTGGTATTGAAAACGGCTATCCAATCGGCAAGGACCTGTCGAATGTCGAGAAGTTTTACAAACTTGGAGCACGGTATATCACGCTTAGCCATAACGGACACAACGATATCTGCGACTCGGCAATTCCAAGAGCCGAACTCGGTGACAGTGAAGCAGAACATAACGGGCTGAGCGAGTTCGGGAGAGAAGTGCTCGAGCGGATGAATCGGCTCGGGATTATGGCTGACGTTTCACATATCTCCGTCGAATCGTTCTGGGACGTTATCGAGGCATCAAAAGCGCCGATTATCGCCTCGCATTCGGGCTGTCGGGCGCTTACCGACCATCCGAGGAACCTGTACGACGAGCAGTTGAAAGCTCTTGCGAAAAAAGGCGGGGTCATTCAGATAGTAGCCTACAAGGGTTTCATAAAAGATTCGTCCGGCAAGGCCGATGTAAAAACATACGTGGACCACATCGAGCATGCGGTTAAGGTGGCGGGGATAGAGCACGTTGGTATCGGCAGCGACTTCGACGGGGGCGGCGGTGTCCCGGGCTTTAACGACCACTCCGAAGCGGTGAATGTTACCGCTGAACTGGTGAGGCGGGGATACAGCGAAAAGGACATAAGAAAAATATGGGGAGGGAACTTTCTCCGTGTGTGGCGAGAGGCCGAAAGGGCCGCAAAAAAATTACAAAAGCAGGCGGAATAAAAAACAGCGTTTGCTTTGTGTTTGAACACTTTCACTGATATGACTCAAGGTTAGAACGGGGTTATTTTTGCGGCTGTTGCTGGTCGACTCTTCTTTTTAAGATGTCCATTTTTTCGCGGATTTCCTGTGCCATTTTGCTGTTCGGGAAATCCTGAACAATCTGTCTGCCTATCTCGAGGGCTTTGTCCCACTGTCTTTCGGAAACGGCGAAGGAGAACTGGACGCCGAGATTGTGCAGCTTTGTTCTAAAGACGTCTCTTGCGGCTTCCTGCAGGGCCAGTCCCTCGTTGGATGTCAAGTATAAGTCGAGCTCGTGGAGTATCTCAAGGCTGCGGTCGGTGTCCTGGCGTTTTATGGCATCATCCCAGGCTGTGAGGAGGATTTTTTTGCGGTATGATTTTTTATCGAAGAGCTTTTGCCGCATTGCTTTTGCCTTTTCCGAATCCGGATATGCGGTGATTAGTCTTTCTATCAGGGAACTTGCCTTGGTCCAGAGGTGATTTTCTAAAAGCTTTTCGATATGGGCTATTACCTGATTTTCCCTTTCTGCGACGGTTGCGCTGCGGTATCTTTCTGCTTCGGAGCGCAGCTGTCTGGCGAACTCCCTGTAACCGGTCGAATGTGCGATTTCGTCGATTATTTCATTGGTACTGTCAAAATCCTGCTGCTGGAGTTTATCGAAAACCGCCTCACGGAGGGTTTGTTTGTCGGCGTCGCGAAAGGCTATGGATTTTGCCGATTCGCTCAGCCGGGTGTTCTGGTCCACCTGTGTGAGTGCGGCGCGAATCTTTTCGAGAGAGCCAGCCACCTTTTCGAGCCTCTCGCTATTTTCTTTGAGCTCTTCGGGTATGGTGAATACCTTGACGAGTATCAAAATGACCACCGCCAATAGCAGTGAGCCGCCGACAAAACCTATCAAAGATGACATTACACCCGATTCCGACTCGCCGGCAGTCAGAAAGGCCAAGAGCAACACGAGGGCGAGTAATACAATGTAGGTGATGATGATGTGCCATTTGAATCGCCATAAGAACTTGTTTTTTCTCAGGTCCATAGCCGTCCCTTTTCAAAAAATTAGCAACCCATCGATTTATATTATAGTAATCGGTGCTTGCAGATGTCAAGAATTGAAATGCTCAAACTCAAGTGTTTTATCATAAAGTCTTGCTTATTAACTCCTTGTGAAGTTAGAAACAGGTATTGCATTTTGGTTCCTGTCTCTGGGCTTCGCTCCGTGTGAACCCAATTCCGGGCTCAAAATAGTTAGTAAAATTGGGTTTGATTGGGTTCGTTTTGGCTTTGTTTTGGCGGCGTCCGAGAAGGAGAAAACTCGTGTAAACCTTTTTTATAATTGAAGTTAAGTTCCTTAGAGTATTTAGAAAATTGGGTTTGTTTTGCATAAAAGGTGGTGGATTTGTAGAGGTTTCTTTACAAATGTAGAGCGAGGAGTATTTGGGCAAGTTAGCCAGGATTAAAGCTTTTGTAATCATCAAAAGAGCCTCCTGATACTTATTACCTAAGGCACAAGGGCACAGGCTTACTTTTTTAAGGGGAGTTTTAAAAATATGCCTCCCTATAATTAGATAGACTTGCGCATTTGGTTCGAAAAATCGTGTGAATCGAAGGGCATGAAAATTTGTAACCGCTTAATTAGAAAGAGGTAAAAATTTTTTGGAAAAATTCTATTTGGGCTCATGGATACTTGCGCAATCGGTACGATTTTTCGCCGCAACAGCGGAAAATTGAAGGCGGGGAAAAAATGCGGAAAAAGGGACAAGAAAGAGAAGGATTTGAGGAAAAAAGCGGAAAAAACGAAAAAAAGCGAAAAAATGATTCTTAAATTCGCTTTTTTGTGCTTTATTTTTTTGATACTGACAAATCGCACGGATAGCCCGCATACCTGGGGCACAGAGGGGCTCAAAGTTTTCTCAAACCATATTTCCCAATTTCTTATTTGTTATCTGCCTCCTGCATGTCGAGTATTCGCGGCCGATAGCCTACAATGTCATCGATTTTCCACTGGTTGCCTTCTTTAGTGAAACTTATTTTCCAGGTTTCTTTTTTAAAAGTCGCCAACAATGTCACTGAATCATTTATCTCTAATTGCTTTGGCTTGAGCTTTAAAAACTGACTTTTCTCCCATGTAAAAGCTGAATCCAATTGATGCTTAGGCTCCATAGCTTTTTGAAATCTTTCAAAATCACGAACCGGATATTCGGACTTCTGATAATCTTGTGAAAAAAGGTCCCAGGCCTGCTCGTACTTTTTGCCCTTTATAAACCTTTGAACTTTTGTGAAATTGCCAATAATAATTTCGGTAAAATCTTTTTTGCTTATTGATTCCGCCTTTTTCTCAGACTTACGTTTCAAATCACTGCTCTTATATGAGTGAACGGCGAAAGGTTTGTCGTAGTTGTATTGCTTTTCTGTTGCGGGATTGTAAAATTTTACACAGATATAAGTGTTTTCGGTAACGGGGCCCTGAATCTTATAAGCGAACCTTGTCCGCTTAGTTTCGTTAGGCTCGAGTTTTTCAAAGAACCTTGTCCCCCAACCAACACCGTGCGGGCCGTAATCCACTGACCTGGTGTAGATATGAATGGCGAAAAGCTGCTCCGTGTCGAAAGTGTTTTTGACGGTTGCATAAATAATGTTTTTCCCCTGTGCCACAGGCTCCAACTCTATGTTGAGGATTTCAAGATTACTTTGAATTTCAGCGGCTTTTTCGGGTTTGTAAAGATAAACACCTTTGTCATCTACACCGTATAGAAGGCCGACCGGCCCGAGCATATCCGCAATAGCCTGGCTGGCGATATTGTTTTCGATGTTCACCGGCTCGATATACTGCCTACGTTCCGGCTCAGCCAGTTCTGCGGATTTGTCCCAGTTGTAAGGGACACCGGCAGCCTTGCAGACAGCCATCACAGCATATTGAATTGTCAGCCTGCTACCATCAGGACTTTTGTCAATATGAACCGTAACAGGCTCTTCGAGTTGCTGCTTAAATTTCTTAATCTGCCCGGGAGGATTTTCTTCCTGCACAACACCTGTCTTTGGCAATTGGTTTTCCTGAATTTGCGGTTTTACCAGTAAGAGCAGAATTTGGTCTTTCTCGGCTATATTAACTGCAACCGCTATTGCATGCTCAGAAAGAAGCGTGGCCTTAGCTGAAACGCGGGTTATTGTCTTATCTTCGGCTTCATCACGAGTACATTCGAAAACAAGTTCAAGAGTAATTGTCTTTCTATCGGCTCCGACAGTATTTTTAATATCAAGCTTTATAGATTCGAAGTCTTTGGCATTTTCAGTTCTCATCTGTCCAGCCTCGCCATCGTTTGTGGTGAGCCTTGGCGCCGTAAGCATTCTTGCCCGCGGAGTGTTTTGAACGACATTAAGAAACTCTTCCAGCTTTTCAGGTGTAATCATTCTGGTTTTAGATTTATCCTCTGAGAGGATTTCCTTTAACTGCGGCAAATCCGCCGGGACGAGGAGAATCCTCGCGCTCGTAAATATCTGGAGAGCAAGTTTTTCTTTTGTAACGATATCGAGTTTTTTAAGTGTTTCGGGCTTTTCAAACTGAACGCGGCAGTCGTTGTACAGAACATTTGTGCCTTCGCCTTTTTCCAACAGAGTTTTGTCATAAGCAAGAACAGCACCGGGGCGTGAAGTTAGTTTTTCTCTGTGGCCGAGGTATTCGATGTTTTCAATAATCCACTGTAAATCCTGTTCGTTACTTAAATAAGATTTTACCTCTTCCAAGCTATCGGGGTAATTTTCCTCATAATCATCGGCGAAAATCATCATTGCTTTGCCCAAATCAGAGAGATTCTGTGCTGAGTTCCAGCGGTTTTCAATATCCGGGAGACTACTACCTCCGAATTTAGTATCTTTAACTCTTTTCTTTTCACAAAACTCCACGTGGCTATCGTTAAATAACAGATTTGTGCAGCCGTTCTCGAGAAGCATTGTTTTATCATAGGCGATAAGCGCCTGAGGCTCAACTGCAGCACTTCTGCCACGGCCGAGATAACCGACATTTTCTAAAGCCCAGCTTACTACTTCGTCTTTGTCATCATAACGCTTTATTAGGTCCAGAGTAGAAGGATACCTTTCATCGTGGTCGTTAGCATACATACGAAGCATCAGCCCAAGACTCCTCAGTTTTTTAAAGGACTCGGAGCGTTGGGGCAATTCTTCATCCTGCAACCGAGCGGCTGACTCATTTTTCTTTTTTTCAACCTGCACTCCGGATTTACCAACTTCGACCTGCACATCGGTTTTTAAATTCGGTTTCTTTATAGGGTCATCCTGTAAGTGCCAATCGAGTCCTAACATTCCCTGCCAATATGCTTTGATTGTTCTGAACAACGAACGTTTTCTTTCGGGTAAATAACGAAATAACAGGTTACCTTCTATTATTCCACCATCTTTTAAGACAAGTTTATACGGTACTGTAGGCCAGCTTTTTCTATCCAATCCTGAAATCTCTTTGTCACTTATAAAAACCTTTCCCAACTCAACCGACTCTATGGGATTATCCCTGAACGTTCTGCAAACCCAAACCGCAAAGCTCGGCCAGTCCGTTTGCACCATATAATCCAAATCAAGCTTCTTCCATCCATCCCGGCGCCACCTGCCCGTCTGTTC
>CAZIKS010000230.1:0-5453 GCA_964539795.1 uncultured Pirellulales bacterium | reverse complement strand
AAGGGGAAATGAAATGAGAAATAAATTATTATCAATATTTGTTTTGTTGTTTTTAACGGCGGTTGGATATGGTGATTACACCATTAGCTGGCACTCCATTGACGGCGGTGGCGGCCGGAGCAGCGCAGGACAATACACCTTAACAGGAAATATAGGTCAGCCAGATGCCGCGTACTCTGAGGCCGGCCAATATGAATTGTTAGGCGGCTTCTGGACCGGCGGGCCGTTATGCTTTGTTGACTTTGAAGATTTTGCAAGATTCGCCCAATACTGGCTTGTTACAGGCCCCGACTTGCCGGCCGACCTCTACGAGGACCAGTTCAATATTGTAGACTGGCTTGATTTGGAAAAGTTCATTGATGACTGGCTCTATTATTGTCCATACGACTGGCCTTTGAAATAAGGGTGCAAATTAGGCTGTTGACTCAAACTGCATTTGCAGACCAGCCTGGGTCATACTATTTGTCCTCTGTGCAGTGATGCTTAGCAGGAAACGTTGACCAATATTCCAAATTTACTCCTCATTACTTCTATAAGAAGAACAATCAAACTCCTTCCTCCATCAACGACTCCTTATATCCAATATGTCTACTTCTTTAACAGCGCATTTTCCTTCTTTCCCATTTTTCCCATATTACCTATTTTAACATTTTATTCAGACTCATTTTGACAGACGAATTTTGCCCCCAAAAAAACTACCTATTTTAACACCGATGCACGAATTGAAAAACAATGTGTTATTTTTTGCAAATTTACACAATAAAACGAGTCATTTTTTCACTTTTTTTTCAATTTTTCCGCTTTTTGTTCAAAAAGTGAGACGTTTTTTGACTTTTTTTGCGTTTTTTTGTCATTTTTTCCCAGCTTTCAACTCCCCGCTATTGCGGCGAAAAATCGTACCAAATGCGCAAGTATCTAATAGAAAAACTAAATTTTTTTCAAAATTTTCTTACTGCTTTAAGCACAATCTGTTAAGCAGATTCCACCCCAGCCGATTGGGGCAATTTTCGCATCAAACGCGCAAGTTCATCCAATTATGGGGAGCGTCTTTTTTAAAACTCCCCATTGATTGGAGATTCTTTCTATGATCACCGAATCCAAAATCATAATTAATAAAAATCTGCGAAATCTGTGAAATCCGCGGTTAATGTTTTAGGTGTTATTATGCAAAACAAACCCAATTTTCTCCGATAAAAAATGAACATAAACCCTTTTATAACAAACTATTACGGCAATTTATTTCTCCTCGGACGCCGCAAAAACAAACCCAATTCGAAGCCAATTCAAAACCAAAGCAATACAAATCAAACCCAATTTCTCTAACTATTTCTTTCAGGAACAGCTTATGCCAAACCCCTTAAGTTTGAGCAGGAAACTATTCAGGCTGCGACTATTAACTATTAGCGTTATTTAATTGTAGATAAGTATCTCTTCATGTATTATCTAACGGAAAATTGATACATTAAACCTTTTTGGAGGTAAACAAAGTGCCGGAATTGGTTATAAATGAAAACTATAAACCCAGGTTATCACTTCGGGAAACTGAAAGAGCAATCAAATCCATAAAAGACTTTTTTCAGGAAAATCTCGCTAAACAGCTTAATCTCCAGCGGGTTTCAGCCCCGTTGTTTACAAGAAAAGGGACAGGCGTAAATGATGACTTAAATGGCATCGAAGCCAAGGCCACTTTTAAAATCAAGGATGACGGCTATTCCCAGGCGGAATGTCTTTTCTCATTAGCCAAGTGGAAAAGAATGGTGCTGGCAGATTACGGCTTTGAAAAAGGCGAAGGTTTGTATACTGATATGAATGCGATACGCCCGGATGAAGAATGTCTCGACAACCTCCATTCGGTATATGTTGACCAATGGGATTGGGAAAGGGTGATAAGTGCCGAAGAAAGAAATCTCGATTTTTTAAAAGATATTGTCGGCAGGATTTACGAAGTGCTCAAAGCTACTGAAATGATGGTAAACGAAAAATACTCTCAAATAGAGCCGATGCTTCCTGAGCAAATCACCTTTGTTCATACCGAAGATATGGTAGAGATGTATCCTCAGTTGAACCCGCAGCAAAGGGAAAACGAAATTACAAAGAAATATGGTGCTGTTTTTGTAGTAGGGATAGGCGGCCAATTGGCTGATGGCAAAGTCCACGATGGCAGGGCGCCGGATTACGATGACTGGATAACTGAAACCGGCGGTGGTAAAAGAGGGCTTAATGGCGACATATTGCTGTGGTATCCATTATTAAACAGGGCTTTTGAAATCAGCTCGATGGGTATCAGGGTGGATAAAGAGGCTATGTTAAAGCAGTTGGAAATAAGAGGTGCTTTAGACAGGAAAGAACTCAAATGGCATAAAAAGCTCTTAAATGGCCACTTCCCCCTGAGTATAGGAGGTGGTATCGGCCAGTCCAGATTATGTATGTTCTTTTTAAGGAAATTGCATATCGGCGAGGTTCACGCAAGTGTCTGGCCGGAAAATATGGTAAGACAGTGCAAAGAGACGGGGATTAGATTGCTGTAAACAATAGAAGAAAACGAAAGCTCGGAGAATAACTTAAAGCAATTGCCCAATAGAAAAGGAAACTATTTTGGGTACCAGTCGGCTTTAAGTCCGTTGTGCTCTAACAGGATTTGCACATCTTTTACGTCGATTGTGCCGTCGCCGTCGATATCGCCGAGCAGATAACTTTCAGCTCGTTGCATTCCAGCCAGCAGATTACCGAGCATAATTACAACATCCGAATCATTAACAATGCCGTCGGCATTCAGGTCGTACCAGAGAATATCGTTGTCGTATTCTTTGGTGTTTGTCTTCCAGGCCAGTCCGTAGCGCTGCGGCAGGTCTGGTTGGTTTGAGTCATCAGCATCACTGTATGAAACGATTATTTCATAATTGGTATAGTTGGCATCCGTCCTGCTGTAAAGATGTTCAACGTTATCTACAATGCTGTCACTGTAATCGAGTAGATAATCATTCTCGGAATTTTCTGTATCAACTGCCCAGAGTTCTAGCCTTAAATTGGTGTCTTTTTCGGGTAGCGGCTCGAAAGGATATTCTCTGCTGTAATGCTTGTTCCAAACGGCTGTGGCGGTAATCAATTTGTCGTCTGGTTCTGGAATTGTGATTTTATAAGTGTTTTCAACAGTTTGGTTTTGTTGCAGATGGTTTAAGTCCCAGCCGATTGTCGAAACGGTACCCGGTTTATTTTGACCGGCAATCAGATGATTATATGCATCCGGCGCATTTAACATTCCCGCCCCCTGACTATAGTCCAGTGGGGCTAAATGGTCGTCTTCTTTTTTCACCAGGCCCTTGTGCCAGTAGGGCAGTTTTTTCGATGAATTCATCAGGATGGCTTTCATTACGCAGTTACCGCCGTCAGGCGAAGCAGCGGGACTTAAATCCGGGTCTTGCCGGGCTTTTTGGATGAGCAGACCGATTGTTCCAGCGACTGTCGGCGTTGAAAAGCTCGACCAGCTTCCGGTCTGTTCATAACGGTTGGGCTCATTGCCGTCTGCGGCCATGCAATTGCCGGGCGCGACTATATCGGGTTTGCAGCGTCCATCTGCGGTGGGACCGAAACTGGAATGCTCGGGATGCGCCAATGCGAAATGTGATAATTTGGTTTCAAGATATTGTGTGTTTACGGGGTCAACTACGCCGACGCCAATGATATTTGTTCCCGCTGCCGGATAAAGAAGCGGGTCATAAGAGTTGGCCCCGTTGCCTATACCAGCCACAACAATAAGGCCGTAGTGCTCAGCCAATGATTCAACACCTCGTGTCCACCAGCCTTCGAATTGGTTTCCTATGCTGGCGGTTACAACATCTGCATCAGGCGGTGAGTGACCGAATACATTATTTATTAAGAAGTGCCAGAATTCATAAATGTCGGCTTTGGCCTGCGGTACTATACCCTCGTATCGAAATTGTCCAAGCTGCTGGTCAAATGCATTGGAATCCTCCCCGAACAATATAGAGCAAATAGCCGTCGAGTGGGGTGAAATACCTACTGGCAGGTCACCTTCTTCGTAAAAGGTAAATTGCTCCGTCTTAAAGCAGTTATGCTCAATATTGGGCCGATAATCATTTTGTGGTTCACCATCGATATAAGTGATACTCCTGCAGATAACCGCAAATTTTATACCGGAGCCCGTCAAGTCAGGGTCAAGTTGTCTTAACTCATAAATTCCGGTATAATCAAGGCTCTGCGGCTGCACGATTTTCTCACTCGCCACTTCATCGGCTCCCATAGCGATGCTTATAGACCCCGGAAATAGGGCAAAACAGGCAATCAAGCCATTTGTAACTATTTTCTTGGTACTATAAGACATTCAATCGCTCCGTGAAGACGGCAATATTCAAAAACCTAATATTTCTCCTGTTGCGAAAAATTATTTTTTATCGCCCAATTTCCACCCATATCACCTTGGTCATTTCCGAGGCTGGTTTTACCCTTTTTAAAAACACAGCCTAACATTAATATGATAACAAAAAACCTGTTCTTTTTCAAGTAGAATTAATCTCCCTGTTTTTTATTATACACCGTTTTTAGGGTTAAAAAGTGCCTTTCTTAAAAACTTAATTTAGAAATCTTGCTTTAACCAGACCCACTTGCTATACTACCAACCGATATTTCGGCTCATAGTGGCTAAAGGTTCGCTATAATCATGAAAGTAATATTAAATTCCGAACAAATCGAGCAAATTCTTGGGGATTTGACAGCTCATATTATTTCTGATATCTCAGGCCGTGCTGATATCGCTGTAATCGGTATTCGCAGCAGGGGAGAGATTCTCGCCCAGAGGTTATCGAGCATATTATCGGAGGAAACTGGCAAAGATGTGCCGTGCGGAACGTTGGATATAACGCTTTATCGAGATGACCTGAATACTCCGCAGAGTACGGTACAACCTCAGGTGCGAACTACGGAAATTGGTTTTAACATAGATGATAAAATCATCATTTTGGTTGATGACGTTCTTTATACCGGCCGGTCAGCGCGGGCAGCTATGGATGCGCTTATAGATTTAGGCAGGCCCAAAGCTATAAGACTGGCAGTTCTTGTGGACAGAGCTGGCAGGGAGTTTCCAATACAGGCTGATTATGCGGGTTTCAAAACCGATGTTGCACCTGGCAAATTAGTGCAGGTCAATCTTGTTGAATCGGATGGAAAAGATGAGGTTGTTATTGAGTAGAGATTTCTGTCTTGAATCACGAGTTGCGATATTATGGCATTGATGAGAAAAGCTAAGCATTTCAAATGGCAGCACAAACATCTGCTTGGGCTGCGTGAACTAAACTCCGAAGAGATTACATATATTCTGGACACAGCCAAAGGTTTTGAGCAGATAAGCACCCGGTCGGTAAAGAAGGCACCGACGTTACGAGGCAAAGTTGTAGTGAATTTGTTCTTTGAAGACAGCACACGAACGCGAAACAGCT
>CAZIKS010000229.1:0-5461 GCA_964539795.1 uncultured Pirellulales bacterium | reverse complement strand
GAACCCTTGGTACAGACAAGCCGTACACAGCCTTTCCAAGGCTGCTCCTTAAGCCACTCGGACACCTCTCCAAAAAATGCATAATAACCGCTGCAAATCCCTTTTTCAACTTTAAATTTTATCCCACTCCAATTACACCCTATAATTATCAATAAAGCCTGAAAAACAAAAACCCGGGAAATTAAAAATAAAATGAACCAATCATCCGGTTTATAAGACTCATAAAAGTAGATGCCAGATAATCTTTCATATATCAAAGACCAGCTTCTGGTTATGGATGCCCAGGATGGCGACGTAAAGGCTATGGAAAAACTCGTCCGCCGCTGGCAAAAGCGCCTTTGGTCCTATGCTTACCGCTTGACGTGCAATAAAGATGCCGCCTGGGACATTACTCAGGAAACCTGGCTTGGAATAATCAGAGGCTTGAGAAAATTGCACGACCCTGCAAATTTCAAGGCCTGGGCATACAAAATAACGACGAATAAATCAATCGACTGGATAAAAAAAAGGAAGGCTGATAAACATATCAGTATCGAAGATGTTCAAGAGCATCAACACGAAAAGAAAAAAGACACCGGCATTAAAGAATTGCTGGAAAAATTAGACCTCAGGAAGAAAGTTGTTCTTTGCCTGTATTATTTTGAACAGCTTTCGGTCCCTGAGATTAGCACCGCATTAAAAATCCCAACGGGAACCGTTAAATCACGATTGCATAGTGCAAGGAAAGAATTGAAACAGTTATGGGAAGAATATTTTGATAATTGATTTTCGAGGTGAAAAAATGGATAAAGATCAAATAAAAAAGATAATTGATAGTCCGCCGGAATACGATGAATCAAAAGAAGTCACGATGCGTTTATATTTAAGAGACTTCTACAGCAGGAAAATGCTATGGGTTGTGCTCAATGTTTTTATCTGTTACTTTGTCTGCCTGGTTCCAATTGTTTTTTGTGCCATCAAATTCTTTCAAACCGACCAGACCAGATACCAGATTATGCATGCTGTCATCGTTGTCTGTTGTAGCCATTGGATGGGCTTTGTGAGTGTTTTCGCTTGGGTGATGGTGCAAAGACCCAGTATCAGCCGAAAAATAAATAGACTGGAACTTCGCATCGCTGAACTAAAACAGACCTTGAAAAAAAAGTAAGCCAAGGTTAGAGTAGTCTTTCAGAACTTTTGACATTATTCGATAGGAAAGGGAAAAGTTATGAAAGTCCTTCAGCAGGCTCAGGGCGGGCTACTTAAACAAGTTGGCTTGCTGATTTTCGTAATAGCGGGAGGTTGTTCGCAAAACCTTGTCTCAACTGCTCCGGAACCTATGCCCGGCCCACAGGCCGAACCTGCTTTCAGCACCGTACGCCCAAAACCAGGTGATATTATCGAGTTCAAGGCCGACCCGGTTGATGCAAGAACTCATTTCAAGGATTTCAAGGTTGAAAGGAAAGAACTCGAAGACATCCTAAGTACATGGTATCAGGTCTCGCAAGTTCACTGGCAGCATGGATACAGCCACGTCGCGCTCGGGGACAGAAAAGGAACAATCAAGCTGAAAGACGGTGCCACCGTCAGTTGGATGGTCAGGCCGGGTGGACTTGCCAGGCTTGCCTTTCAAGACGAAACAGTAATGTATCTCGCCAGGGAACTGACACCATGGGAAAAAGAAGAACTACAACTGTCTTGCTCCATGACACGAACTGAGTTTTCCGTTGGAGAGAAGCTTGTTCCCCCAAGAGTAACTATCCGCAACAACACAGATTCAGACTTTGATCTCATTGGCCCCACAATTACTGTCATTACCTGCAGACTTATGCAGCCGGACAAAACCACAATCCCTATGCGCATTGCCATGCCGACCGGCCTTGACCCACAACGGATGCCACCACGGAAGCTCGAAGCCGGAACGACGATAGTGCTGACGGCTGAGGGGATTTGGCATTATGAAGAGGCGAGCGGATTCGAACCTTACGTTTTCCGGCAGGAAGGAAACTACAAGTTTTGGTGTGAGTATGAGCAACTGAATTCCAATATAATCACAATTACTGTGAGAAAGGAAAAGTTATGAAAGCAATTCGACAAATTGGCTCGCTGGCCTTCGTCCTCGGGCTCTTCACCGTCATTTTTGCCGGCCTGCCCTGGCACGTAATCACTTCCGACGACCCGGTCGTCCCCTGGTGGCTCAGGACAGCCGTCTTCTGCATTTTGGGCGGAATCCTCGTGGTCCTCGCGACTGTGGCCATCGAACAAAGGACAACCAGACCATCGACAGAAGCCCCATCGGCCGCTGAGCCGGATGGTTCAATCCTGCTCCTGAATTCCGACTCTGTCCCGGGCCGACAGACAAGCGAGATTCTCGGCCTCGTCCAGGGACATACCGTATTCGCTATCTGGCTCGGCAAAGACCTGTCGGCACTAATCAGACTTGTCCTCGGAGGCGAACTGACCGAATACACCGATATGATGGGCAAGGCCCGCACGTCTGCTACTAACAGGATGATTGCCCAGGCCAAAGATATAGGCGCAGATGCCATAATCAATGTCCGCTATATGACTACAAGCGTCGTGGGCAGTGCCGCCGAACTTTTCGCCTACGGAACTGCTGTAAAACTCAGCTAAGCTAACAGCCCCTTGCGCCAAAATTTTGATAGCTCGGTGATTGATTTGTAAACAACTGCTCAGGTTTTAGTGATTGTCCTTGGCTTTCATTGTTCTGCACTGGCGCAGATACATTTTGACATCTATAGCTGTTTTTAAGACAACAAGGATAATCAACAAACCTACCGGCGAACCTAAATACAAAGAGAAAAAACCGCCTGCAAGAATGACAATGTGCATTACTAACACTCGAGAATAAGGTTGATTCATCAGCGTCTCAATGTTTGTGCGCGAAAATTCACCTTTGAGAAGATAATTATGAACAAAGGCAACACCGTGACTTACAAATAAGGCCAAAAGGGCAATTTTCATATTCGGTGTGATTATAGAATAAACCTGCTTGATTGCATTTAATAATAATTGTACAAAAATCAGAAAACAGGGCCAGGCGGTCTCATCCACAGGTATTCCAACTTCTTTTTTGAACATACCCAAGAACATACCCAATACGAATAAGCCGTGCACCCCAGTGAAACCGCCATACTGAAGTACAAAAAATGCTATGGAAAATATCTTATCAATGTGCTCTATTGGATGCGAAACCTTCACGCATGCCATCTTCAGCACATTGTAGAAGCCGATAACAAGGTTCTCAGCCCAGTACAGCAGCACAATATAAAATGCATCCCATTTAAAAAACAAAACACCTGCAAGTGGTAGAGAATTGGCAAGTACAAGTGAAACCAAAGGTATATTTGACAGATATTTTCTGGCAGATTGCATTTGCTTTCCTTAAAAGTCTTTATCTAAGGCTATGTCCTGCTTAGCTTATTGCGTATTTGAAGCTCTCGCTTTGTTCTGCCGTCTTTTCTTTTGAAAAAAGTTTTGTAATTGCTTGCTGCACTGGTCAGCTAAAACACCCGATGTAACTTCTACTCGATGGTTCAATCGCTCATCTGTAACTATATTATAAAGGCTCCCGCACGCCCCCGCCTTTGGGTCGCTGCACCCAAATACTAACCTGTCCATTCGGCTAAGTACAAGAGCCCCCGCACACATGCAACACGGCTCCAAAGTAACATAAATCGTGCACCCCTCCAGATGCCAGTTCTCCACCGCTGAAGCCGCCTGCGTAAGAGCGATTATCTCCGCATGAGCCGTCGGGTCCTGAAGTTGTTCCCTCTGGTTATATGCCTTGGCTATTATCCGGCCTTCACGAACTATCACCGCACCAATCGGAACGTCCCCGTTATCTTCGGCGATTTTCGCCGACTCAATCGCCACCCCCATATACCGCTCATCGTCTTTCGGATTGTCCATATTTAATAACTGCCGCCAACGGCTAAGCTGTTATCCATTTATAACCGCATCCCTGCTCGAAGTGAACCACATCCTTATCTGGAAATGCCTTTTTAAGTTCCGCATTCAGCAGCTTCATCCCGTTCTCTTCGCTGGTCCCGTGATTTATCACAACCAGCGGCCGACCCGTATCTTCCGCATAAGTCGCCTGCGTCCACGTCCTTATTGTATCGTCAACTCCGATAAATAAATCCGGCTCTAAGTCCATAAACTGTATAGGGTTACAGATACACCCCGTCCCGACCCCCACCGAACTGACCTTGTAGTTCTCGTCCCCGTAAAATGCCACTCCCGGCTGGCCCAATTTCTTCAGCCTCTCAGCTATATACCTCGCCACCTCTACCGCCGGCTTTGGTTCAATCTTATAAATATTGTAAAATTTTCTCGAACGTATCAGGTCACCCTCGGAAAATCCCAAAACCTCCCCTAACGAATATGGTATACCAAATCTGGCAACTTTATCGAGAACATCATGGCTGCGAATTATCACCAGCCCATTCTCATTTATCCACTTGATTTTTTCCGCCCGGAGTCGAAAATACTCTCGTCTCCCCGGAACGTCGTCCCTGAAATAGTCGCTGTCTTTGGCGTCCAGGTCCCAGTGCGTGTAAAACGTCGGCTCATGTACAACCAGCGTATTGACTCCCTGCTTTACCGCTTCACGGCAGGTTTTCCAATACGGCATCCACGCCGTCCCGATTTTAGTTACAACCGTATCTCCCTCACCGATAATTATCCTGTCAACCGACGGCTCCGGAACCTCGCACAGAGACCGAAGGTGCTCCTGTATGTCTTTTGCCTTTAACATTTTCCCTTTTCCTTTAGATTTTGTCCTGTTTGCTGCCGATACCCCCGATGATAAAACCAAACCCAGCGACCCCTTACCGGCCATTTCCAAAAACTTGCGGCGGTCCATTTCGTCCTCCTAAAAAAACCATAAATCAAAAATAGTCACTCGAACATAATTAATAGAAAATAGTCAATTGTAAATAGTCAATGAATACCCCCAAGGGGAATCGAACCCCTGTCACATGGATGAGAACCATGTATCCTAGGCCGCTAGACGATGGGGGCAATTTATGTTTCAATATTTAATTGTTATTATTCGGCACATCAGACAGCTACGTCAGTTTCTTAATTAAGCCCATAGTCATTTTACTGATTTCTTCTGCCTCTGCAAGCAGTCTTTCTGCATTTTCTCCGCTGAGATATCCAAGATTTTTTGCGACTATCAGTTGCGTCGAAGTTTCTGCCAGGCTCCCGAGCGATACGTAAAGGAATTGCTTATACTCTGCATTGTGACGTCTGGCAAAGCCCTCCGCCATATTAGATGGTATTGAAACAACCGCTCTTCTTATTTGTGCTCTAAGGCCGTAAATTTCTTCTTTGGGAAATGAGCGAGTCAACTCGTATATATCTTCAACTAACCGGATGCTGCGCTGCCAAATAGCGAGGTCTTTGAACGACTTTGCAGGTATAGACTCTCTATACTAAATACTATATACTACAT
>CAZIKS010000228.1:0-5510 GCA_964539795.1 uncultured Pirellulales bacterium | reverse complement strand
TTGAACTGTCTAAATTCTGACTGGGATTGCGATAATGTATCGGTACCTCGGCGAACCGAAGCTTCCGACAATATACCTTGATTTCAGTCTGGAAAAAGTGACCGCGGGATTGAATTCCCTTCTCCATAATTTTTTGCAGGGTGGCATTGGTAAATAATTCAAAACCGCTCGTCATATCTTTTAGTTTTGTTCCGAGCAGAAAATTGGTTATGACGCTTCCCCAGCGACTGATTACGTAACGGCTGAAAGGGGCGTCTGAAAAATCTCCGCCTGTACAAAAACGACTCCCGAAAACGCAGTCATAACCTTGAGCCATTTTATGAAAGAACTGTGGAATCTCTGGCGGCTGATGACTAAAGCCGGCGTCAATCTCCAGTATCCAGTTACAACCTGTATCGAGAGCTTCACGATATCCTCGCAGGTATGCATCCACGACACATCTGTTTTCAGGAGACCACACCAACTGAAGTTGCGGTGGTTTATCCTGCAATTCCGTAAGCAAGTCAAAGGTGCCGTCTTTGCAGGCTTTGTCAAAAACTGCGAAAAAAATCACGGTCTTGAAACCCTTACATTGTTCCAGTACCGCATTTATAAATTTAATGGCATTTTCCCGCTCATTGGCCATCGGACACACTATTCCTAAACTTGTTTCGGAAAACCGATGGTTGTTATTGGTTTCAGGGCTGTTCATTTTTCACGCAAGAGTTACTGTAAGATATTCCGACTCATCGGCAAACTGGACCGCTCCTTCATAAGCGGCTGGAATTAGTATAGTATCGCCTGTCTTGAATTCAAGGGAATTTCCATCGGTTTGTAAAATTATTCCAAAGCCATCCAGAATAATCATAACTTTCATTTTACCAGCTGAGACAAGCAGCTCACAGTTTTCAGCCTGATGTCCTTTGTCTATCTTAAAGTATTCGCAATCCACCAGCCGCCCCGTCGTTGTTACAGAAAGGTTATCACCGGAGGAATCGAAATGGATGCTTTCAAGTGCTTCCTTGATATGAAGTGGACGGTGTTTTCCCGAAGAATCAACTCTGTTCCAGTCAAAGACGCGATAGGTCGTGTCCGAGGGCGTTTGAATCTCAGCTATCAGAATACCCCCCCCGATGCTGTGGGCAGTGCCAGCCGGAAGAAAATGACACTCACCGGCCTCAACAGGCACCTTTGCCAAAAACTCCGCGATATGGCCTTTGTTAAGAGCTTCGACAAATTGCTCCTTTGTTACCCCTGGTTTCAGTCCCTTGTAAATAAACGCTCCGGGCTCTGCCGAGATAATGTACCAGCATTCTGTTTTTGGGTTGCCTTTACCCATTCGCTTACAGGTCTGCTGGTCGGGATGCACCTGGACGCTCAAAACATTGGCACAGTCCAGAAACTTTATCAACAGTGGAAATGGCGGCTTAAAACTCTCTCTACCCATAATTTCTTTCGGATATTCCTTTATCACCTCTCGCAGAATCTTACCGGCAAGCGGCCCGTTTGCGATTACGGATTTATCCTCCGGCAAATCGACAATCTCCCAGCTTTCAGCCATAATCTTTTCTTCCGGGACATCTTTCCCGAAAATCTCGCGCAGCTTATGTCCACCCCAAAGGTAGTCTCTGAATATCGGCTTAAATTTTAATGGATATAACCGCATAACTGTATTGTATTAAGCAGCAGGTGTTCTGTCCAGATGTTAGTTTGAAGAAAGCTGCTGCGAACTTTGGCTTTGTCGGCTACGGCATCGGATTGCACTTGGGGCAAAGTCCCTCGAGTTGAACGCGCTGATGGCTTACAGCGAATCCCTTTTTTACTGTCGCAGCCAATGGAATTGACACCTCGGTCAGACAATGTGTCTCGCCGCAGTCTGTACACGTAAAATGCGGATGACATTGATTTTCGGTGCAGTTGTGTGCAAGTTCAAAATGCCACGTTCTTTCCCGTAGATAAGCTTTGTGTACAAGATCTGCATCAACAAAAGTTTCGAGTGTGCGGTAAATCGTGACCTTGTCCGGAGCTTCACCGCCGAGCTTTACCGCAATCTTCTCCTGTGTCAAAGGTTTAACAGCGCCCAGTAGCACGCATAAAATGCTTGTTCGCGGCTTGGTTCGCCGCAGATTCACCGAACTTAACAATTCTCTGGCCTTTAGTTTTGTTTGATAATTCACTTATCCTGCCCCGGTTCTGTGCGGATGTGCGGATGGCTGTGCCTGCCGTGAACAGGGCACGGCGCTGCAAGTTCAATATCAGACTTAACGAATAGCAGCGGGAAAACGATATCGCTGATGCAGCAGGGCAGCCAAGTAGCTATAAATAGAATCACAAAAATACCGACAAAAACTCCGCTGGTTATCTCTCTGTCCAGACTCATCAGTAAATAAGACGAGGACGCCCACGTGCTCACAAGAACATGACCGGCGTGCGGGAACTTTGTTCGAGGCAGAAAATAGGCGATAAGAACACCGAGAAATGCTGCCGGATTAACTATATACCACTCTTCAATAAAACCAAGGTGAATCCTGCTGCCGTGATGCTCGGCCTCGTTGCCGTGAACACCCCTTTCCTCCGAAATCTCTCCCTGTTCGTGTATGTGAGCATGTGTTGGAACATCCAGACCAAGAACTTCTGAGCCGATATGAGGTATTACTATATCACTGAGAGTAGCGATACCGATTGACCCGAAATAACCTATGAGCAAAATCAGAAGAAATTGCTTCTTTGTAGAATGAAGCTTGAACATTGACGCCGTTACCATAGCGCTCAAAACAACATGTGCAGGATGAAATACCGAAAATAATGTATGGCTGGTAGTTTCGCTTGTATTCTTAAACACAAGCATAAAAAAAATGCCCAGCAGGGCCCCGAAAAGTGTAAAAGGGGCATGACCTTTCAGCTCCAACAGAATATGTTTTGCTCTTTCTTTTACCGACATTTTCCCTGCCAGCCGTCATACTTTCAAAAAACAAAGATTTCTTCTTTATAATCATTATATCTAAATGCAACTCAGTTGCAAATACTTTTTGCAAATTTTTACTTTTTTCTCTCAAACTTGGGCCTTTTTAACCTGTGCCCCAGGTATTCTGTTCCCTGTGACCCGGTGCTGTTTCCGGTGTCTGGATCCCGATGTTTTTTAGGAGAGTTGCCGTTTTAAGGTAAATTCCTTTACCAGACTTTTTCCTCTTTTTTACTTGATTTTCAAAGTAGATGCTGTATAATAATACCGGCCTTCGTATTTTGCTTGTTTAACGAGGAGATTGATAATAATGGCCAATTTTCCTTTGCCCGTAAGTTTTCGCAAACCTTACTGCGGTATCTATATATAAAACATTAACCATTTTTTTTCAGAGGAGAAAGTAATGAACCTTGGGCTTGGTCACAAGTTAAGGATTCAATGTCTTTTGGCGGCTGTTTGTTTTTTTCTGCTCTTTATTTCTAAGGATGCTTCTGCCGGCTCGATTGTCAGCTGGGGAAGTCAGGTCGTCGGTGTGGACCTTAGCGACAACTTTACCGCCATATCCGCAGGAGGCTACCACAGTTTGGGTCTTAAGGACGATGGCTCGATAGTTGCCTGGGGAAGCCAATGCGATGCCCCTTCGCCTAACAGCGGCTTTATCGCCATTAGCACAGGATGGTACCACAGCTTGGGCCTAAAGGCAGATGGCTCCATAGTCGCATGGGGAGCTTCCGGGTTCTTGGGCTTAAACAACTATGGTCAATGCGATATTCCTGAGCCTAACAGCGGCTTTGTAGCCGTCGATGCAGGAGGGGGGCACAGCCTTGGCCTTAAAGCTGATGGCTCAATAGTAGCATGGGGATGGAACTACTTTAGCCAATGCGATATCCCAGAACCTAACAGCGGCTTTATTGGCATCGCCGCAGGAGGATACCATAGTTTGGGTCTTAAGGAAGATGGCTCGCTTGTCGTCTGGGGAGACAACGACTATAGCCAATGCGATGTCTCTGAGCCTAACAGCAACTTTATCGCCATTAGCGCAGGATATTACCACAGTCTCGGTCTTAAGGAAGATGGCTCGATAGTTGCTTGGGGGGATAACGACAACGGTCAATGCGCATTCTCACCACCTAACAGCGGCTTTAACGCCGTCGCCGCAGGAATGGAGCACAGTCTGGGCCTTAAACAGGATGGCTCGCTCATCGCCTGGGGAGATAACTACTGGGGCCAATGCGATGTCCCTTTGCCTAACAGCGGCTTTACCAACATCGCCGCAGGAGAGAGGCACAGTCTGGGCCTTAAGGAAAATGGCTCAATTGCCGCCTGTGGGGATACAACTGGGCCGACCAATGCAATAATAGTGGCTTTACCACTATCTCCGCAGGTGGACGGCACAGTCTGGGTCTTAAGGAAAATGGCTCTATAGTAGCCTGGGGACGCAACATCGAGGGCCAATGCGATATACCTCCGCCCAACAGCGGCTTTACCGCTATAGCAGCAGGATTTTTCTACTCGCTCAGCCTGAAAGAAGATGGCTCTGTAATCGCCTGGGGTAACAACGACCAGGGTCAATGTGATATCCCTTCGCCTAACAGCGGCTTTACCGACATTAGCGCTGGAGTGGGGCACAGTTTGGGCCTAAAAGAGGATGGTTCAATAGTCGCCTGGGGAGACAACTGGGCTGGCCAATGCGATATCCCAGAGCCTAACAACGGCTTTACCGACATTAGCGCTGGGGGTTTACACAGTATTGGCCTTAAGGCCGATGGTTCAATAGTCGCCTGGGGGGGATGGAACATCTTGGGCCAATGCGATATCCCTGAGCCCAACACCGGTTTTACCGCCATTAGCGCAGGAGGATGGTTCTTCAGCTTAGCTATAAAGGAGGTTCTGCCGCCGCTCGAAGTACCGATGAAATTTATACCGCAGGCATTGAATCTCAGCAGCGGTGGCCAATTGGTCAAGGCGCATTTTACTTTGCCTGAAGACTTTGCGGTTGAAGATGTTGACGCTAACATACCGGCTGTGATTGAGCCATACGGCATCGAATCGTACAACCTGAGTGTCCTGCTTAATGATGAGGGATTAGTCCGGGTTGAAGCCGCTTTCAGCCGCTCCGATTTATGTGCCTCGATAACAGGTTATGACCAGAGCATAGAGGTAAAGGTAACAGGCAGGTTCACTACCGGCCAACAATTTTACGGTACTGACATAATCAAGATAACCGACAGAGCCTTCGACCATCTTGCTATTCTCGTATCTCACTGGCTCCAAGCCGACTGCTGCCAGCCGCACTGGTGCGATAGCGCAGACCATAATCGTGATTCGGTAGTTAATTTCTTAGATTTTGCCCTCCTCGACCGCTGCTGCATCGAAGTTATTGAGCAGTAGGCTAACTACTGAACATAATTTACCAAAGGGCTGAGAGCTTAAAACACTCCCAGCCTTTTTACATCTACTGTTCAACTGCTCCACTCTCTACTTCTCAACTGCTCTGCACCCTGTTATTTACGTGCCTTAGCAGGAAATAGCGCTAGCGTGGTACACTATTGCGCTAACTTAATAAATA
>CAZIKS010000227.1:0-5539 GCA_964539795.1 uncultured Pirellulales bacterium | reverse complement strand
TCTCATTAAGGGCTATTTCCACACCCGCCACTTTTCCACTGCAGATAATTTTAACTCCTTTGGCTCCGGCGTTTATAGCCGCTTCACACTGCTGCTTCATTGTACGCCTGTAAGAGGCACGTTTACACAGCTGTTCGGCAATCATCTCAGCTACCAAAAAGGCATTCAGGTCAGGTTCTTTTATCTCAATAACATTGACACTTATCTTCCGGCCGGTCATCTCTTCGAGTTCTTCCCGCAGCTTATCGACTTCGCCGCCTCTGGGACCAATAATAATGCCCGGACGAGCGCTGTGCAGAGTCACCTTCACTTCATTGCGGGTACGTATCACTTCGATTTTGGCGACAGCCCCTTTAGGCATCTGACGGTTATACTTCTTATCAACATATTCGCGAATCTTCTGGTCCTCGACAAGAAAATTACCGTAATCCACCTTTGGAGCAAACCAGGTACTCTGCCAGCCGCGTGTTATTCCAGTTCTAAAACCTATCGGCGATACTTTCTGACCCATAATTACTCTTGCCTTTTCTGTTTTCCGCCTCGACCTCAATTAAACCTGTGTTACGGTTACATGTATGTGACAGGCCTTTTTGCTAATTGGATGAGCTCTGCCTCTGTCTTTTGGTATCCACCTTTTTGTTCCAACACGAATACCCGCTTCATCAACACGCGCTATGCTCACATATAAGCTTTCAACATCGGCCTGCTGTTCATCTGCATTTGCAACCGCACTTTTGAGCACCTTGTCAATCATAGGTGCGGCACGTTTCCTTGTAAATTTCAAGATGTCCATTGCGTCCTGAACACTACGACCGGTTATCAACTCCGTAACCAATCTGGCTTTTCTGGGTGAAAGCGGCGCATAGCGATAAGACGAACGCCAATCAAGAATATCATTTACATCAACAGACAAAGCAGTAGCTAAACGCTCAATATCATCTCGGCGGGGTAAGGGCTTAAAAAGACCTTTCTGCCAGTTTTTAACAGCCGCCACCGCTTCTTTCCGGCCGAGACCACCCCGAACAATCTGCTCGGCCAACTGCTCTATGCTTATCCGGCGCTGCTCACAAAGTTCTTTTAATTTATTAGCACTTAACATGATATTCTTATTTGTCGTTCCTGCCTCGATTCACAATTCACTATTTTATTTTCTTGCTCGAGTGTCCCTTAAAAGTACGCGTCGGGGAAAATTCTCCCAGCTTATGACCAACCATATCTTCTGTAATAAAAACCTTATGAAACATCTTGCCGTTATGAACCATAAAGGTAAAACCCACAAACTCCGGAATTATCGTGCATCTTCTTGCCCAAGTCTTTATGGGCTCACGAGAACCCGTATTAATCTGTGCGTTTACCTTAATAAATAACTTCTCATCAACAAATGGACCTTTTTTAAGAGATCTTCCCATTTTTCTGTTTTCTATTAATAATTTCTATCAGTTCTTAATTTTCGACTTCTACCTGGGTCCCTGATTCACAACTCCTGCAAACCCACGCAACTGTAAATATTCAATTGCCAATTACAAAACTAACTGTCCTTGTCTTTTATTTTTACGTCTGCGAATAATCCTCTTGTTACTTGGACTTCTCGGATTTCTTGTTTTTCCACCTTTTGCCAGCACTCCTCTTGGCGAACAGGGGTCTCTTCCGCCGTTTGCTCTGCCTTCACCCCCACCCATCGGATGAGCAACAGGATTCATCGCTTTGCCTCTAACATGAGGCCGGCGACCCATATGGCGCTTTCGACCAGCCTTGCCGATTCTAACATTCTGATGGTCCGGATTACTCAATCGTCCAATTGTTGCCCGGCATTCCTTGCGAACCATCCGCATTTCACCACTCGGCAAAACAATGCTCACCCAATCACCTTCTTTGGCGACAATTCTTGCCGCACTGCCGGCGCCTCTGACCAGTTTGCCGCCTTGTCCCGCCGTCATCTCAATATTATGAATCTCAAGACCGGAGGGAATCACCTGCAGAGGCATAGCATTGCCAACCCTCGGCTCACAGACTGAACCACTTAATACCTTATCTCCGACCCTTATACCAAACGGTGACAATATGTATCTTTTCTCACCGTCGGCATAGTGAAGCAGAGATATAAAACAATTCCGGTTAGGGTCGTATTCAACCGTCGCCACCTTAGCCGGAACTTCGTCTTTATTGCGCTTGAAATCAATAATACGATAAACTTTTCTTGCACCGCCCCCTCTAAAACGCGTCGTAGTTACACCGTGGTGATTCCTTCCGCCGGTCTTCTTTATCCGCTTGCAAAGTGACTTCTCCGGCCTGTTTGTCGTCAACTCGGCATAATCATTCACTGAGCTGTTTCTGCGTCCCGCACTCGTCGGTTTGTAAACTCGAATACCCATAACAATTTAGTTTCTGATACTTATTATTTATCAATGGACTATCATTTAGAACAAATCTATATGATAATCCGGCTCTAAAAACACAACCGCCTTTTTCCAGCCCGTTGTCATACCAAAGTTTCTGCCCTTGCGACGGTACTTGCCTTTGCGGTTGGCCGTTCGCACCTTATCTACTTTAACACCGTACATCTTCTCAACGGCGGTTTTTATCTGGCTTTTGTTTGCCTTTCTGTTTACCTCAAAGGAATACGCTCCTTTTGTATTGGCAAAGTGCATCCCCTGTTCCGTAATCAAAGGTCGAATTATTATTTTATAGTCGTCCATCTTCGTACTATCTATCGCTTTTTAGAGATTTTGCCTGCAATCATCAATCTTCAATAATCAATTTAAGAAACGCTTCTTTGGTAAACAACATCTTGCTGTGGTTGCAGATATCACCGGCATTCAGGTCGGTCACTGGCATAACAGCTATTCTTGGAATGTTTCTTGCCGATTTGTAAAGATTAGTATCTTCACGGTCTATTGTCACCAGACAACTGCCTTTATTCAAAATCTTCAGATTATCAAGAACATTCACAAAATCTTTTGTTTTCGGCTTTTCAAAACCCAACTCATCAACTACCACAACATTATTGCTCAAAAGCTTTTCAAGTACCGCCGAGTCTCTCGCCAATCTCCTTTGTTTTTTAGGCATTTGCTTACTGAAATCTCTGGCTATCTTGGCAAAGGTCATGCCGCCGCCGACTCGTTTGCCGGTTCTGCGGTTGCCAACACGGGCATTCCCCGTGCCTTTTTGCCTGAACAGTTTTTTGGTCGAGCCTTTTACCATTCCTCTGCCCTTAGTCGCCGCTGTACCAACTCTCTTATTGGCGTGGTACATAACAATCGACTGTTTAAGCAGAGGATACCTCACTGAACCACCAAAAGAAGACTCGTCGACCTTCAAACTGTCGATTTCTTCACCGTCTCTGTTGTAAACCGCCAAATCAATCATTTCTCGTATCTCGTCGGGATTGCCCACAATTTAAGAATCTTTTTTGCCTTTAGAACTGCGCACTACGACATAGCCGCCGGCCGGGCCCGGTACCGAACCTTTCACAACTAACAGATTTTTATCTTCGTCTATTGAAAGCACACGATGGCTTTTCGTTGTAACTCGGCAATTACCCATATGCCCAGCCATCTTCTTGCCTTTTTTGAGATTTCCGCCATGACCGGCATCACTTGCAAAACTTGATATCGAACCAAGCGCTCTGTGTTTTCGTTCTGTGCCGTGAGAGCCGGGAAAACCACCGAAGCCATGCCGTTTCATAACCCCAGCAAACCCTTTGCCTTTGCTCGTGCCGACAACATCAACTAAATTCTCTTCCGCAAAAACCGAAACCGTAATCGATTTTCCAGCCTCATACTCTGGTGCAGCATCTTCCGACAGCCTTATTTCTCTGACAAATCTTTTCGGCACCGCTTTAGCTTTTTCTGCATGTCCAATCGCCGGTTTTTTCCTTCGAGACAACTTCATATCATCGTATCCCAACTGCACGGCGTTATAACCATCGGTCTCGACTGTTTTAACCTGCATAACAGTACAAGGACCGGCTTGTATAACCGTAACAGGCAGAAGACTACCCGATTCGTCATAAACCTGGGTCATTCCAACTTTTTTACCTAATAACATTGCCATTAAACTAAAAACCTTAAAAGCAAAAAAAACTATGACGTCTTCATCATCTTAGGCTTTTATCTTTACAAAAACACCCGCAGGCACAACCAGACGGTTTAATATTTCAACTGTTCGCGCATTGGCCTCGTGAATATCTATAAGGCGCTTGTGCGTCATAAGCTCGAATTGCTCACGTGATTTTTTATCAATATGAGGACTTCGCAAAACGGTGTATCTCTCAATACGCGTTGGCAGCGGCACCGGCCCACTGACACGGGCGTTCGTACGCCGGGCATGCTCTACTATCTCCTTGGCAGATGCGTCAAGAGCCTTATGGTCATAAGCCTCCATCCTGATTCTGATTTTTTCAGTTTCAGTCGCCATAACTTGTCCTTATTCTTTCAGATAACGCCTCGTCTGTCTATACGCTACCCACTATACAGTAAACACTATCTCAGATTTTGGCAGGAAAGGCCTTTGTCCCGCTAAAAATCTTAAGCGAGACGCCTTCCTTAAAGAATTCGGGCTCGGGTCGTTTTGCGACCCTCCCAAAGCCTGATAAAGACTCTGGTACACCCCTAAATACTTAATAAAACCATCCTTGACTACCAAAATTACAGATATGCCACAGCCCAACTGGTTTACGCAAAGCCATCCCTGACGATGCTCGCTACGGCTGAAAAAATGTGATTGTATCAAGCAATTGAACTACTGTCAATAAAATATCAAAAAAAATCCGCTTAAATATAAAAAAATAATGCAATTTTTAGCTATTATCATAGGATAAGTTGCTTTGCAATCTGTTCCGGGATCTTTTCATAGCTCAGAGGTTCCATAGTAAAGGTCCCTCGCCCGGATGTCACACTCCTGATTTCACTGGAATAGCCGAACATCTCAACAAGCGGAACTTTAGCATCAATTATCCGAATATTACCATGCATCCGAGCATCTGTAATTACGGCTCTTTTCCCAAGCAAATTGCCCTGCACCGCCCCAAAATATGATTCCGGTACCGCTGCTTGGAGTCGCATAATCGGCTCAAGCAGGACTGCTCCTGCCTCCTTGAGCGCATTGTCCACCGCTATTGCCCCTGCCTGTTCAAATGCTATATCTGAAGAATCCACCGGATGAAAAGAGCCGTCAATAAGTGTAACTTTAACTCCCACAACAGGAAACCCTGCCAGCACTCCGCTGCCCAAGGCATCCCTGACGCCATTTTCCACGGAAGAAATATACTCTTTAGGGACTTTATCACCACCAACTCTGCTTTCAAATTCAATATCACCGCTCCAATGCCCGTCTTCTGTCAACAACGGCTCTACCGTCAAAACAACATGCCCGAATTGGCCGTGACCACCGGTTTGACGTACAAATTTGCCATCGGCCTGAGCCAGCCTCGTTATAGCTTCTTTGTAAGCAACTCTCGGTTTGCCCACCCTGACATTAATCCCGTCTTCCCGAACTAATTTATGCTGAAGTATTTCTAAATGCAGTTCACCCATTCCGC
>CAZIKS010000226.1:2310-5574 GCA_964539795.1 uncultured Pirellulales bacterium | reverse complement strand
ATATACATATCCTCAGCCAACTGCCCCAGTCCCGGCCCGGGTACCGCCCCTAAGCCAATAAGCTCATGCCCATTTAATAGCGGCTTGGGCTTTAACTCAACATCACCCAGTGTTTTTATTCTTCTACTGAGTTTAACTAATGGCGCAAGAGCCTTTTCACCACCGCCGCCGGCTTTTTGGATAGCTCGTTGCAGTTCATACAGGTCGCCGAAATATGGTTCTGACGCAATTTTTTTCAGCCGCGCCAAAGACATTTCTGCTTCGAGAAGTTTACCTCTATTGGTCAATAGAAATTTGATATGTTTATTTTGGCTTCTGCTAAGCCGCAAAATCACGCATTTTTCAAGTGCATACTTGGCCTCACAATCCGCAAAAAGACATGCCAATGCCAGTGCAAAATTAACTTTTCTCCTTAACTTACTTAATACACTTATGGCAAATTGTGCCCTTTTACCGTCAAAACCGGGGAAAATAGCTTCGGCTAAACCGCTCTTAATCAGCATTGAAGCCCCGTGAGAGCGGTTCGGATTGACCAGAATTGCTTCCAACTCCATTGCAATGCGCTCACCGCTTATTTTGGCTATGTTTTCTGCACCTTTGCAAACCGCCGACCAGGTCTTCGGCTCAATCGAAAAGCCAAGTTGCGTGGAAAATCTCACCGCCCTGAGCATTCTAAGGTGGTCTTCGCCAAACCTTTCGGCGGGCTCCCCGATTGTTCGCACCACCTTTTTTTCTAGGTCCGCTTGACCGCCGACATAATCTATTACTTCTTTTTGCAATGGTTCGTAAAACATGCCGTTGATGGTAAAGTCCCTTCGGCTGGCATCTTCGGAGGCACTGACGAATTTAACCGCCTCGGGATGTCTGCCATCAAGATAATCTGTTTCGCTCCTGAACGTGGCCACTTCCACACGAGTTTCTTCCATTAAAACCACTACTACGCCGAATTGTGCCCCGATTTTTATCGTGCGCTTGAATAATCTTATTATCTCTGCCGGCAAAGCGTCGGTTGCCACATCGTAGTCATTGGCTGCCCTGCCCAATAACATATCACGCACACAGCCGCCAGCCAGTAAGCCCTCAAAGCCTTTACTGTGCAATCGCTTGATTACTCTTATAGCTGCCTGTTTATTCGTCATCGATTCTGTTCCGTAATATAGTTATCGTCATGTTTCCCCATTTTCGTCGCTCAATTACTTCGAGCCGACTGTATCGGTCCAGCAACTCCGTTCGTTTGTAAGTTCTTACCACAACAATACCTTCCAGCACCAACTGCTCCGGCAGCAATGTCAATAATCCGCTTAAAAGAGAACCTTCGCCGGCATCGGTTGTGAGCGAATAAGGGGGGTCAACAAAAACAAGGTCATACTTTTTCCCATCAAAATCGACTGGAGCGCCAACTTTAAAGGCATTGGCCCTTATAACTTTCGATTCTTTGCCAAAGCCCGCCTTTTCAATATTAACCTTTAGAATCGCAATGACCGCATTGTCCTTTTCAACGAACGTAACAAACTCAGCTCCTCTGCTCAGTGCCTCGATACCGAGAGAGCCTACCCCGCTGAATAAATCAGCCGCCATTTTACCCTCCGGCAGCCCATATTTATAGAGAACGCTGAAAAGCGACTCTTTGACCCTGTCAAGAATGGGCCGGGAGACCTCGTTTCTCGGGCTGGCCAGCCTCATCCCGCGTTTTGTACCAGCTATGACTCTCATTCTACATATTATACACAAAAAACTCTGTTTTTGCCACCTATTTGTCATCACAGCATAACAGCAAATAAAACCAAAAATTGCCTCTTCATTAAGAAAAGGCTATAATTGGCTGGTATGAATGAGCCACAGGAGTATATTCAAATAGAAATGGTGCGAGATAACCTCGACAACATAGACTTCTATAGTCTGCCCGAGGGATATTCCATTCAATGGTACCGGAAAGGATATGAACAATTCTGGCTGGACATCCATTATAAAGCTGAAAAATATGAAAAAATCAGCCGGGAACGTTACAAATATGAGTTCGGAACGAACGTAAAATTACTTAGCCGGCGCCAGTGCTTCCTGTTCGATAGTGACAATAATGCCGTAGGGACGGCGACGGCCTGGTTTGATAAAAACCATCACGGGCAAAGATTCGGCAAGTTCCACTGGCTTGCTATTGTCCCTGAAATGCAGGGCCGGGGCCTGGCAAAACCGCTGGTCAGCTGTGTCTGCAACAAAATGCGGTATCTGGGACATAAACGAGCATATCTGGTTACTGCAGCGCCGAGGATACCGGCTATTAATCTCTATCTTAAATTTGGTTTTGTGCCGCGAATCGATTCTGAGAAAGATTTGGATATTTGGCGAAAACTGCAAAAAAAACTAAAAGAACCGATAAATTTGAAGAGATTTTAGAGTAATCTATGCTTCACACAACTGGTCTGTAAAAGTGCCCCTGTCACGTGTTGAAGCTTTACAACAGGAGATTTTGCATTTGAACGGCGCATTTGCGAAATTTATCCGCGGGCAGCGTCACGGTTTGCCATTTCGGGCTGCGAACCTTCATATACCTTCGATAGTCTTGTAATTTGACGCAAAAAAAGATATATCTTCCTCCGTCGAAATCGAAAACATCCCTGCCGTCAAAATCAACGTCGATGTTCTTTATTCTGTAAGAAAAGACGAAAGCAGCGGTATGGCTCGGCCCGAAAACCTCCTGCCACTGTGTCAGGCCGTCCACATCATCGGTTGTGACCCAGCATTCGAAACCCGTCAGTTTCGCAAAGCTGGTGCCCTTGAATAATCTTCCCTTTACCTCGGCAACTATTATTTCTCCCCGGGCCGGATATAACAAGTAATCGAAACTTTTAATATCCGAGCGGCCAAACGCCGCCCGCTTTTGTTCATCTACGGCTATATATTTAACACCGTTGTCAATCAGCCAGTTCCCAAATGCCAGCTCATAGTGGTTGAGATGAAAGTTCTTCATTTCAAATTGAGTTAATATTGCCTTGTGCCTATCTCAAGTAAATAACAACTTCGACGGTTGCTATTATATTCATCAATACATGCATAACAACAGGTACCCAGACAGACTTACTATTCAATCGAGCCCAGCCAAGAAGCAGGCCGCCGGTAAAGATGCTGGCAATTCCGTAAGCATCATATTGGGTGTGCAAAATCGCCCAGACTAAAGAAGTTATGAGCACGGCTCCCACCGGTCCTATTTTTGAGTGCTCGATACCCTTGAACAAGAAAACACGCATCAATATTTCCTCTTCCAGC
>CAZIKS010000226.1:0-2300 GCA_964539795.1 uncultured Pirellulales bacterium | reverse complement strand
ACAAAGACCAGAGACAAACAAAGCAAAGGCTTGAAATAGGCGGTCGTATAAGCCTTAACCATAAAGTCCGGAACGATGGGGCGTCCCAAAAATAAAGTCAGAATATCTGAGCAGACCGCAAATAAAACGAGAACTAAAGACCATTTACAAAACTGTTTCCAAGTGGTTTTGTGGAAATTAAGATATTGCTTAACTGTGATGTTTCTGCGAATTTTGGCGAAGAGAATGGTAAGGCCGATAATCAATGGTGCGCTTACACACATTGATATCGCCAGAAATAAACCGTTCGACTCTAAAGACCCGGCAAATTCATCAAGATTAAGCTGTGGGTTTTGAGTCATCGTGATAAGAGTGAAACCAATACCCAGGATTATGGTACAAATCACATACACCACGGCAATAATGCAGAAAAAACCCACAGTCGCCCAGAAGCCCCATGGTGTTGGTTCTTGCTCGTTTGAGTATTCAGAATCTATATGGATTTTTTTATCCTCCACGACAAATTCAAGACTCCTAACGGCACAGAATCCGCCGCCCTACCACCATATCACGCTTTGAGCTGAGCAAAAAATTTATCGGCGCCAATCGATTCCTGTTTACCGCTTGCCATATCTTTTACTACAATCTCGTCTTTCTTAAACTCCTCACCGATGATTATACAGCTTTTGGCATTTCGGATGGAGGCCTCTTTAAGCTGTTTGCTCAGACCGGCTGACTTATAACTGAAACCGGCAGCAACACCCGCCCGTCTTAGTCTGACTGCAACCTCAATTGCCTTTTGGGAAAATTGCTTATCTACACTGGCAACAAAATAATCGAGCTTGCGCAATGGCAATTGTTTTTCCAAAAGTCCTTTTTCCTCAAGCAGTATGGCTAACACGCAATCGCCTATACCAACGCCGGTAGCAGGTATAGCCGGCCCGCCGAATTGCTTTAACAAATCATCGTATCTGCCGCCTCCACCGATGGCACGAAGCTCACTGGCCTTATCGTAGATCTCATATACAACGCCGGTATAATAAGCCAGGCCTCGAACTATACCGATATCAAACCTGCAAAATGCAGCAACACCCATAACTTCCAGCAACTCGAACAAACGACGTAACTCATCCACCGGTTCCTTCGCTGCTGCGGACGATTCAACAAATTTGCTGATTTGCTCGATGGTTTCGGCATTCATTAGTTCGATTATTTTTATACGTTTGTTTTCGTCGCGGACTTTCTCGGCGAGTAATTCTTCGAAGGTTTCCGGCGGCAGCTTGCTGCGCTTGTCAAGCAGTGCATACAAAGGTTCCAGTTCGTTACGGGCGATACCTATCGACAGCAAAATTGCCGCAAGCATTTTTCTGCTGGATATTTTCACAACGATATCTTCAGGCGTCAGCCGAACCTGTTGCAGGTAATCCAAAACGCAGAATATCACCTCCGCATCAGCGAGAACATCGTCAACTCCGATAATGTCGATATTCCATTGAAAAAATTCCCGAAGTCTGCCTTTTTGTGGCCGTTCGGCCCGGCATAGTCTCGGCACTGAAAACCATTTTATTGGTCTCGGCAGCGAATTGATTTGCTGGTTGACCATTCTGGCAAGGGTTGGTGTGATTTCCGGCCTTATCGCCAGGTCCCTGCCACCCCGGTCCTGTAGTGAAAAAAGTTGCTCGACAATCTCGTCGCCGCTTTTCATCTGGAACATCTTCAGATATTCGAATATGGGCCCGTCGTATTCTTCAAAGCCGTTGCGCAAAGACACCGCCTTCCAGCCGTCAATGATGAAATTACGAATCGCCATATCCGGCGGATAAAAATCTCTCGTTCCTTTTACCGGCGGTATCTTCATTTCTTTGTCTTTTTCCTCTTTGCCTTTGGCTTTTCTTTTATATTATTGCCGAATTTTATTTTGATATATTCTTCCATCTGTCTGTCACTGGTAAAGTGCAGCTCATAATCATATTCACCTTCTGCCAAATCACAATCCCTGATGGTATAACTCCTGCAGATTTTCGGTCTTTTATTGTATATTTTGCAGCGATATTCCTTCTCGCAAAGGTGCTTACATTTGTTCTTTATGTTAATGTACCAATCCCCGTCTTCTACAAATACCGTTATATCTTTATGACAAAGATACCATCTTATATCATCATAATCTTCTTTATCTTCCGGTGTTTCAATCGGCAGAGCAAAATACCGGCAGCACAGCCCCGTACAATCATCACATAAAACCTTTTTTGCCATCTTTACCAAACTCCAAAATCATTAAACGATTGATTATAGGCGTTTGGGACTAAGCCGTCAAGGAATGC
>CAZIKS010000225.1:0-5594 GCA_964539795.1 uncultured Pirellulales bacterium | reverse complement strand
TATCCGGCCTTCAAATCCTGCATATTATCACCGGCGATAGCCGCTGCACAGCAAATCACACTGCCTATAATTATCGCAGCAGCCGGCCCATTTGCTGCACCCTTGCCCATCAATAAGAAAAGCAGAAGCGCTGAAACTAAAACCGTTGCTATCGTTACTCCGGATATAGGATTATTTGATGACCCCACCAGACCTGCCATATACCCTGCAACCGCCGAAAACAAGAAACCCAGAGCTAGCATCAACAATGCCATTGGCAATGAAACAGATATCTGACGCACGAACACCTGATATACCAAAAATAAGGGTATGGCCGATGCAACAATCAAAACCAATATCCATTTCATCGGCATATCTTTTTCGGTACGGGCAATTTCCACACTCTGACTCGAGTCCATACTGCGATAAGCCGCAAGTCCGCTTTTGATACCGCTAAAAACAGACGTTCTCAGTTTCAGAACTGTCCACAAGCCACCAACCAGCATCCCCCCTACCCCAAGATAACGCGTCTTCGTCGACCATATCTGACCAGCCCATTCCAAAGCTCCCAGCGGCTCACCTTCCACTATCGGCCAGGTCTCAACTCCTGCACAAATCGGTATTGCAATCAACCAGTTTACAAGTCCGCCGAGAAAAATCAGCACCGCTATATTCAGCCCCACGATATATCCGACAGAAAGCAATGCAGGACTCAGGTTAGAGCCGAAATATGCAATCGACCCACCAACTCGATGGGCCGTTTCTATTACTCCGGGCCAAAGCCTAAGACCTGCCTCTCCAAACTTGAACATACCTGCCGCGATGCCGGCCTGTGCAATATATTTAACGCCGGAATTTTTCTTATGCTCTCCGGATTTTAAAACCTCCGCCGTCGCTATTCCTTCAGGAAACTTAAGTTTAGCTTCAACAATAAGTGCACGCCGAAGCGGTATTGTAAACAAGACTCCCAAAACTCCCCCAAAGCCTGCGATGACCGTCACCCACAGATAATTGAACTCCGTCCAGAAATCCATAATAACCAAAGCCGGCAGTGTAAATATCACCCCTGCCGCCAGCGATTCTCCCGCTGATGCCGCCGTCTGCACTATGTTGTTCTCTAAGATGTTGCTTCGACGAAAAAAACGCAGCACTCCCATCGAAACCACTGCCGCCGGTATAGACGCCGAAACAGTCATACCAGCGAAAAGGCCGAGGTAAGCGTTTGCACCTGCCAGCACAATAGACAGCACTACCCCCAAAACTACTGCTTTAACTGTAATTTCAAGCAATGGCTCTTCTGTTGAATTCATATCCGGCCAACCTCTAATTTTTTGAATACCACAGGATAATTACCAATCATTCCACAAATTCGGCAACGAAATATTTGGGCATCAACGGCTCATCAGTCGCTCGTTCAATCATCTCGTTCCAGGGATAGACCGCTCCGGGTTCAAAGACTTTTTCACGCAGAAATTCCCCGACCTGCACCCGGTTAACGTAGCTGACGCCTTCGTCGGATTCAAGAGTCAAGACATTCCTAACGATATGGTGATGCAATTGAGACGCTAACAATTCACCCAGCATATAATTGTGATAATAACACGGTGCAATGGTAAAATGAATCTTGGAAGCCCAGTCCGGTTCACTTCGCCCCTCGGGCTTTTTCACGAACTGATATCGTTCAACCATCTCCCACCAGAGCCTGTTCAAATCCTGGTCGGGATCTGCATAAAGTTCCTTTTCAAAATTATACATAACCAGAACCCAACGCGCAAATACGAGTTGTTGGAGCCGGGCGTATTTGCTGCTCACTTTTTCGATTTCCATTCTTTCTCCATCCGTCAATCGCAGCATCTTCTGCATCCAGGCGGGGTTTTTGCTCAATCGGCCGAAAAACATCGCTATAGCTTCCGTTGTAAAAATATGGGTCGGCTCTCTGAGAAGGTACGGCACTTTCCGGTCATGGAATTTATCGTAAACACCATGACCCAATTCGTGCAGTATCGTTCCCATCCATTGCTCATCATTTTTAAGATTACACAGAATGCGCACATCACCTTCCCTGTCTATATCAATGCAAAAAGCATGTGGATTTTTGCCTTCGCGCTCATACAAATCACTCCTCGCAATTACCGATTCCACATCAAGTCCGATACCGGCATAAAATCTTATCGCCAATTCCTTAACATCCTTCTTTGCGTAATAGGCGTCTAAATCCAGTTCATATACCAAAGGGGGTTCCTGAAAAAACGGGTCATGGTAATGCCAGGGCATAATTTCTGTAATGTCAATACCACAATTGGCCGCTAACACCTCATCCAAATCAACCTTCAATCTGACAAAAGGCTCCCTGGTCAACTCCTCCAATTCATCAAAAATCCCATCCAACTCCGCCACATCCAATTCAGATACGGTTAATGAAAGAGTATGATAATCGTTAAATCCAACCTCCCGTGCTGCCTGGTTTCGCAGCCTGATAAGTTCGATAAGGTCCGCCGCAACCACCGGTCCCACTTGTTTGCCGGCTAACCAGGCATCTTTTCTTTTAGAGGAATCCGTTTCTGTTTTTAGAATCTCCCTAATTTGGTTATCGGTGACTTTTTCCCCGCCTATCGTGCCGCGAAAAGTACTGAAATTCTTTTCAATTTTTGTGCTCAACTCAACTATCTTCTTTAATAGTTCCGGCTCTATCTGGTTCTCTAAATAGGAGTTATATAACTCGTCCACCTGCCGATAAAGTTCGATATCTTTAAGCTGGCCGGATTCTTTGAGATTTTTGAGCAAGGCAAACTCTTCCGGATTGCTGTAGATTTGACGAATCTTAAGCTGCAACTCGCTAACTCTGTCATAATCCTCTGACTTGCCTGTATTTGAGGCCTTCCAGTTCGCAAGACCACTGTCTATTATCAACGGTCTGACTTGCTGCACATGTGCCGTAATAAACCTCTCGGCCTGTTTCTCTTCTACACTACCTCCACAGCCAAAAACAAAGGCGGCTATCATGAACATCATAGCTAAAGTTAAAATACTTCTCTTCATTTCATTTCTCTTTAAAAAAATTAAACGTTCTATTTTTGTTACGGAAAGGATTTGCAGCAGGATAATAGCTGACAACAGCAGAAAGGAAAAAAATTAACGATGCATCCGTGACCATTCATAAAAACAAACCTCCACTGTCTGTTCCAGGCCAAAAGTTATTGCAAAATTAGTTTTACTCTCTCAGTTTTCTTCTCCCTAATTGGGTGGTTCCGGCAGAACAGGTGGCGCCGTTTGTTTACTGCCATCCGGATTTTTACCGTAATCGATATTCAGTTTCACTGCCAGATCGCCGGCTTTTGTCTCGTCACCAATTAACCTGCTATGCTCTGCCGACAGCGCCATATAATCTTCGCGCTCGATAGCATTTTTTATAACTGATTGAGCCATCAAAAGTCTGCTGATGCACGATTTCTCAGTCTCCACCAGCACAGATGCCAGATACGCTCTCTGAGTATCATTTAAAACGTCCTGACCTTCGAAATATCTTTGCATCACGTAAGACAACAGTTGTACGAACCGATTGGCAATAGCTGATTTATTCTGACTTTCCGAAGAAATCTTATCGTAGAGCACTTTCAAAATCGTCATATCCAGAAGTTCATAATCCACCGTCCAGTCGGCATATTTTTTTATGCGCATATCCGCCACCAGAAGCAACAAATCCTCCCCTTCTCTGATATTAATACTTCCTGCAAATTCAGCCACCAGTCCTGTTATCTCAGGGCCTTCCTTATCAATCATTCCCTTAAGTCGTTCCACGATGTCCCGTGCCAGTTTCAAATCGGCCGCTTCAGTCGAATTTAGCTGCTTTAAAATACTTGAATTGGTGATACTATGAACCGCCCAGTAGCGAATAACCTTGTTCTCGTCATTGAGCTTATTCATTGCCAAATCCACCAGGCGAAGGTCCTTCAGTACATCCACCAGAATCAAAAGATTAAGGACTATCTTGAATTTACGTTCCGAGGGCGTTAATTCTTCGGCCTCATTTAAAGCCTCAGAAATATATTTTTGGGAAAACTCGGAAAACTTCTCGGCATACTGGGCTTGAGCGCTTTGGGTCCTGGAGTTGGCACGACCTGAAATAGTTGTGCGAATCTTCGCTATAGACGTAAAATCTTTTGTCCTCACAAGTTCCTGCACGCCCGCGGAAACAAAATCTTCAATAACCTGAAAATCTCCCTCATCAAGGACACTTTTACCACGAACCCTGTCAATCGCCCGCGTACCGACAGCTTCGCAAACTGAACTCAACGATACCGCAAACACCACCAAAACAACCAAAATCCTGTATTTTACAATCATTTATAGGCACTCTCAAAAACGATAAGAATACTATTAGCAGTCATTTAGTACAAGATTAGCTTAATAATCGCCTTTTGTCAAGTTAATTTGTTATGTTCTTTTAACTGCTATACACCATTACTTATACTCGTCCAACAGACTTTCTTTTCTTTGAATTGTTTTGAAAAACCTGATAATATTCGTTTTTATGAAACCATGAATGAATCGAAGAAAATTTATCAGACTAACCTCCACAGCTTGTCGACACATTTCAGGCTGAATCAGCCGAATGGGAGAAGGAGGTCTTAGCAAGCCTGGAACTTCGGGCATAATTAATACAACAATACAATTGTAGACAAAAAATCGAATACTGTTATTATAATCAACAAAAGGAAATAAAAATGAATAAATACTCAAGACGTGATTTTCTAAGATTTCTGGGGCTGGGAGCTGCATCGCTGGCAATACCGGGATGTTCGAATCCTGCAAACTCTTCCGCAAGCAATGGCTCGAAAGACAAGCCCAACATCATTTTCCTTATGGCTGATGATATGGGCTATGGAGACCTTGGCTGTTATGGAGCTACACAGATTCCAACACCCAACATTGACCGACTGGCCGCCCAGGGCATTCTGTTTACAGATGCTCACTCGCCCTCTGCTCTGTGCACACCAACCCGCTATGGTGTCCTGACCGGCCGATACTGCTGGCGAACACGCCTGAAAAAAGGCGTCATTTACGGGCATTCAAAACCATTAATTGAGCCTGACCGTTTGACTGTGCCTTCGCTTCTGAGGCAACACGGCTACAAAACAGCTTGCATCGGCAAATGGCATCTCGGCTTTAACTGGGATGTAAAGGGCAAGGCAAAAGAACCTCAGGAAGATGGAATGAACGTCGATTATACTAAATCGGTCAAAAATGGCCCTTTAGCATTTGGTTTCGATTATTTCTTCGGAATAGCCGCTTCTTTGGATATGCCCCCCTACTGCTTTATAGAAAACAACCATACAGTAGGCATACCAAGTTTGGAGAAACATCCCTACAATACTTTGCAAAAAAAGGGGCTTATGCCTCCAGGCTGGGAGGATGAACAGGTCGGCCCGACATTTACCCGCAAGGCAATTAACTTCATCGAAAGACACGTCAGGCATCATTCCGACCGGCCGTTTTTTTTATATTTCCCAACATCCGCGCCACACACTCCCTGCACACCACCGGATTCTATAAAAGGCAAAAGCACGGCCGGCATCCGTGCCGATATGGTAACCCAGGTTGACTGGACAGTAGGA
>CAZIKS010000224.1:4104-5608 GCA_964539795.1 uncultured Pirellulales bacterium | reverse complement strand
GCTGCTTTGGCCGTGGCAGAAGAAATGAACCTTTCCGGTCGAGACCTTCTAACTGCCTTAGTATTGGGTTATGAGATTGCTGCACGTATCGGCATTGCCTGCAAGATCCGGATGTCCATGCATCCTCATGGTACCTGGGGCACCGTAGGAGCCGCAGTCGCTGTGGGGAAGCTCATGTGTTATGGAGAGGGGGCGATGCGGGAGATTATCAATGTGAGCTCATCCCTGGGCCTGGCGACGAGCCGTCGGACTATGTTGGAGGGAGGTCTTGTTCGGAACGTCTATGCTGGTGTCAGTGGATACATGGGTATTCTGGCTCATGAACTCGTTCAGTCGGGCTTCACCGGTGAGGCGGATGGTCTTCAAACTGTCTTTGGAGCTGTTGTGTCCGATACCTTTGTGCCGGAGGAAATGACCAAGGATTTAGGTAGCCGATTTGAGATTGCGCGTAACTATTTCAAACGGCACGCCTGCTGCCGGTATAATCACGCTACGCTGGACGCCCTCGGAGATATCATCGGCAAGGCACCGGGAGGGAGACTAAAGCCAGATGAGGTGGCCAGAGTAGAGGTGGAGACGTATTCCCTAGCAGCACAGTTGAGTGATCCAAATCCAGAGAATACGCTGGCAGGAAAGTTTTCCATCCCCTTTGCTGTGGCTACCTTTATTGTTAATGGCTCCACAGGAGTTGAAAGTTTTACACCGCGGGCCATTCAGAACCCCGTTGCCAGGGAATTGGCTCAACGGGTGACGGTATCCGAGGATCTGGAGCTGACTGCCATGATGCCCGATCATAGGCCATCGAAGGTTAAGGTCAAACTTACCAATGGGACTGTTTTGGAGGCCCAAACCCTGATCAATAAGGGAGATTCGGAGGACCCGTATACTCCGGAGGAGCTCCGTGAGAAATACTATGAGCTGGCTGAGCGGGTTTGGAAACGGGAGATAGCAGAAGCGATCTATGCAGACGCTATGAATTTGGAAAAACTGGATAATATAAATGAGATGACCGCTCGAATGCGCCAGATAGGCTAACAAGAAAAGAAATTGGGTCTGAGAGGTCTACTTCACCGAGGGACACGGATCGATCGAGTTTCAGTTTCTACGTGTAGGCCTAGCTCTTTAGGTTGGGGCGGCAAGCCAAACCAGGAGATATTACCTTTGAAGCACAATTGCAAGAACCACAAAGTCTCTTCATCTTAATGTACACCTTTCTCCCATCATGGGTAAAGCCCACGTCGATGTTGTAGTAACCATCAAAAAACCGAATGGAGCAGTATGACATGCCTGGGTATGATTTGGTAATAAAGGGCGAAAACAGGGGCCCGAAGGTGCTGGGAGTCGAAGGAGATGCCGTTTCGCTCCTAGCAGATTATGCTGTCACCACTCGAATTGCGGACTTGCCTCCAGAGGTTATCGATCACGCACGGGTGGTTCTGCTCGACACGATGGGGGTCATTTTGGGTGGTTCGATAGAACCGGAGGCCTCGGCACTGGCGCACCG
>CAZIKS010000224.1:0-4004 GCA_964539795.1 uncultured Pirellulales bacterium | reverse complement strand
ACGCCTGAGCGTAACGCTATTGGTTCGATATATGGAAATGTCCTCTCTCCTTGGTTAGATCCGGCACGGATTACAGAAGACCTGGGCCACCGGTTCGAGATTACCCAAGGTTTTATCAAGCCTTATCCTATGTGTCGGTTTGGCCACCCAGCTGTTGAGGCGGCAGAGGCACTGGTTCGCCGATATCATATCCTTCCGGAGGAGATCGATAAGGTAGAAGTCCGGACATTCGATTGGGCTGCAACCTTGGACGATCCAGCGCCGAAAACGGACCTGGGAGCCAAATTTTCCATACCATGGGCGGTGGCTTGTATGTTGGTGCGGAAGTCAGCTGGGCCGTCCGACTTTAAGGAGGAAGCACTTGCTGATACCGAGGTGAGAGCAGTTGCCGCACGGGTGAAGGTAAGGGAGGATCCGGAGTATACATCCATGACACCGGCAAAACGGCCTGCCAGTGTCACCGTGCGGACCAAGAAAGGCAGTGTTCTCTCCTGGGAAGTAGAACGCAGTGCTGGAGGTCCTGACGCACCGTGGCCTGTGGAAAAGGTGCAAGAGAAGTTCCGGTCCCTTGCGAACCCTGTGATTGGTCCGGAAAAGGCCCTCGCTGTGATTGACGCGGTGACAGAACTCCATGAGTTGTCGGACATTCGTGAGGTGACGAGGCTTTTAGTGCCCGCTGGATCCACTTAAGATCGACGATTATCAAGCAATCCTAACAGGAGATACGAGGTGGTTGAAGGAGAAACGTGTGAGACCGATTTCATCGATACCCTCGCAGGGCTGGCTACCTCTATTTCCTTAGAGTGTCTTCCTTCATCCGTGGTTCATGAAGGCCGGCGGACACTTGTGGACACTGTTGGTGTGATCTTAGCAGGAGCGAATGAGCCTGCAGCCCGCGCTCTTGCAAAACAGATGGCTAAGGAATCAGTGAGGCCAACCAGCACGATTATAGGTAGGGGCTGTCGAGCTGAGGCCATGTGGGCGGCGTTCACTAATGCCACTGCTGGCGTGTGGCACGAATTCGATCCGGGAAATCGCTTTGTGGGCGGCCACCCGGCTATCTATGTAGTGTCGGCCGGGCTGGCGGTGGCCGAACGGGAGGGTTCCCCGGGTAGGCGCCTCTTGGAAGCGATTATTGCTGGATACGAGGTTGGGGCTCGGGTAGGTCTCGGTACCACCTTACGGCCTGGAATGGATCCTCATGGCTCGTGGCCCGTTGTCGGTGCTGCAAACACAGCGGGTTTGCTAATGGGTTACAATAACGCAGATCTTCGGCAGACGATTAACCTATCGACAACACTTAATTTGGCCACTTCGTGTGAGGCAGGCTACGAAGGCGCTACCATTCGCAATGTCTATGCCGGCTTCGGTGCTGCCATGGGCGTTTTCTCTGCCGACCTAGTGCGGGATGGATTCACTGCAGAGCGGGATGGAATTAGCACGGTTTTCGGCAGCATTGCCGGGGAATTCTTCGACGTGGAAAAGGCTCTAGGGGATATTGGTCGGCGATGGGAAATCACCCGAGGGTACCATAAGCTTTATGCGTGCGCCCGCTGTGTGCATCCTGCCCTTGATAGCTTTATTGCCATAACTAATGAGCATGATATTGCTCCAGAAGATGTAGAAAGGATAGAGGTGCGCACGTTTTCCATGGCAGCGACTATGAATAATATTGCGCCCGAAAATTCCCTTGCAGCCAAGTTTTCCATACCTCATGCGCTGGCATCGTACATGGTCTTGAAAGATGCTGGCATTGCTGCTTACAGTGACTCGGCTATAATGGACCCCTGCATACGCACCTTGGCAGCAAAGGTAGTGGTTCGAGTCAGCTGGGAATTAAACGCCTGCACGCCCGCTGAGCGGCCTGCAATTGTGCGGGTGGAGCTACGTGATGGCAGAGCGCTAGAAGGGGCATCGAGACTTCCTATAGGTGAGTTCGACGCAGAACCTTTATCTGACGATGCGCTCAGTGGTAAGTTCATGAAATTGGCATTGGGCTCGCTTGAACCTGATAATGTAGAAATAATGCTCGACAAGTTGTGGCATATTGATACCGTGTTGGATATCAGTGAGTTTATCACCTTGTTTCGGGCGGACGAAGAATAAGCTGTGTTGAGCTTACTAGAAGTTGACTTAGTTTTGCTTTGTCCTGTTATGAAGATTACCCGATAGATTGTTGGCTAAATTTGAAGCAGCCCCCCTATTACTTGAAATATAGCGGTATATCTGCCACCACTAATTGCTCGAGAAGCGAATGCTGTTTGACCATTTTTTGGCAAGATTAGATCGTTTGTCTGATTATAATTTAGAAGCTGGGTATGCAACTTTCTGGCAATTCTTGATGTGAAGCCTTGTAACTTATCATTCAAAAAGGAGAAAAAATATGCCTCACTTAACTAGTAATGACGGAAAAAAGATTTGGTACGATGTGGTTGGGGATGGTGACCCTCTGGTTCTTATCGGGGGAAGCAGCCTTGTTCGTAGGCAATGGGACTTTATGTTGCCGATCCTTCAAGACCATTTCAAGGTAATCCTATATGACCAAAGAGGTGCAGGGCTTTCAGATAGGAGCCCTGTCGGCATAACTGTTGAGCAATGGGTTGACGACCTCAAGATGATTCTCGATGAGATTGGCGTAGAAAAGACCCACATCTTTGGCACCTCTAATGGTTCCTTTATCGTAATTCGGTTTGCCGCTAAGTATCCTGAAAGAACAGGTGGCATTGTTCACTACGGTATGCACAAGCTCACCGACCAGTCCCTGAAGATGTCAAGAATCGGTGCCAAGATCGTTGATGAATTTGGGGTAGGGAATGGGAGCATGGGAGCCTACTTTCTCGTGAGATTATTCGGAATGCCTCCCTCATATGAAGAGTGGGAGACCGATAGGTTTGAGGAAAACCTCACGCCCGATGGATGGAAGGCCATGCACGATGCCTTGCATGTAGACCTAAGTGAAGATCTTCCCAAGATTAAGGCCCCACAATTGATCATCGTCGGAGATAGCGGACCTATAGGCAAGGATTCTGATTACGGTGCGGGGTGGAAGGATGTTCAGCGTTTGTGCTCAGATGTTGATGTAGCTGTTATACCTGGTGCCGAGGGAACCTATTGCGTTGTCACACACCCCGCTGAGGTTGCCAAGGAGGTGATTGGGTTTCTCAAGAAACACCGCATTCATGTTTAAGTTGTAACCCTAGAACCATATTCTCTGATTAGATGAAAGACCTATCCCCACCTCCATCGGTGGGGATTTTTCGATCCTATGAGATTGTTTTCGAAAGCAAGTAAGAGACTAGTCATACATTCTGTGTTTCAGTATTCTATCAGCTAAAAAGATCAATCTATGGATGCCAATAAACAGATTGAGAATTCGGAAAAGATTTATCTGGATAGCAATCTACACATTATCTTTTGCATTACCCTTACGACGGCTATAGGTATTTTTAGCCTTAGTCCCGCTTTTCCAAAAATAGTCAAAGAACTTCAGGTACCGTCTGAGGATATTGGATTACTCATTACAGTTTTCACCTTTCCAGGTATCCTGCTGATGCCTGTGATGGGAATACTTGCCGATCTATTTGGGAGAAAGAAAGTTTTGGTCCCATCACTCATGCTTTTTGCCGTGGCCGGGGGCGCATGTCTTGTCACCCGTGATTTCAAAATCCTGCTTGTGCTACGCTTCTTTCAGGGTATTGGGGTAGCTCCTTTAAGTTCGCTAAATGTTACCGTCATAGGTGATTTCTACTCAGGAAGAAAGCGTGCAGCAGCCATGGGTTATAATCAGAGCGCCTTCAGTATTGGTGCTGCCGGTTTTGCGGCAGTCGGTGGAGCATTGGCGATGATGGGATGGTATTACCCCTTTGTCTTACCTTTAATGGCCATTCCTGTAGGATTGCTGGTGATGTTTTCCCTGAAGAGCCCTACTCCAGAGCTAAAGAACGCCAAGCGATTCAAGGAATACATACGCGGTGTGACTAAGACCATAAAAAAGGGACAAATCA
>CAZIKS010000223.1:956-5686 GCA_964539795.1 uncultured Pirellulales bacterium | reverse complement strand
TGGGTGCTGAAACTAGCATTCGAGGATGTGATAGCAAGTCGTGAATGGGCTTGTGAAATATTCATCAAGTACTTATTCGGGCGAACTGGAAGCTACTATGGCGAAAAGCCCGTTATCGAATACGACGTGTTTAATAAGTGGATGAACAGGCTGATGAATCAGCTCGCACATCCTGAGACTTCCCCGACGTACAGGAAGGGAAAGCCCGGTGAATGGAAATCGCATTTTACAGAAGAGCATAAAGAATTGTTTAAAGAAACTGACAAAAATAACTGGTTGATAAGGTTAGGGTACGAAGATGACGGAAATTGGTGAAATTCTAAACGAAAAGCAATTGGAAGAAATAGAAAAAGCAGGACTGGATGACAAAATCGCACTGAGGGCGATTTCAGACGAGGAATTAGTAAAGATACCGGGAATAGGACTGGCAACCGCTCAAAAGCTCCGTGATTGGAGCGTGTTTGATGTTCCAGAAGGTGACGCGATTTCGTTACGGTGCTTGGTGTTTGCTGACGAAGATGGCGAGCAAATAACCATACTCCCCGGTGACATTATTCCCGCTAAGTATGACGCGGCTCGTGCTGTAGAAAAGGGGCAGGCAACTTGGAGATAACATGGCAATAGCTAATGGGTACTGTACGTTAGCGGAATTTAGAGCAGAGTACAAAAAAACAACTACCACAGGCGTTGATGACAATATCATTGAAGCGTTGATTGAATCCGCAAGTAGATACATTGACAATTATTGTGGGCGGTTCTTCTATACGTCAACAGGATTGACTGTTTACTACACACCTTCGTTTAACGATGTGATTTACATTGACGATTTTTACGGACTGACAACGCTAAAAACTGACGAGGACGGAGACGGAACTTACGAAAACACTTGGAACACCGGGCAAAACACGGGTGACTTTTATTTGATGCCTTTCAATGCTAGCATTTTAGGAGACACGGGAAAGCCTTATACATACATCGAAGTCAACCCAGAAGGTGATTACACTTTCCCGAAAGCGCCAAAGGGTGTTCAGATTGTAGGTGATTTCGGCTGGGCGGCAGTTCCAGCAGACATCAAAGTGGCTTGTCTTGAGATTGTAAACGCGTCTTATGGCAGACGTTCAGGGCAAAACATGGCAGGCATCGCGGAAGTAACTGCTGCGGGGGTTGTGCTAACCCCTGCGGACATCCCGCAATCAGCGAGAGGAATCCTGCGGCACTACAGGCGGATTGTATGACACTAAGTATAGTAACCATCGCCGACAGCGTTTCAAAACTGTCTGTTACTGGCGTAACAATCAAGGACTTAGACGAAATACCGGAGAGCGCAAACAATATTGATTGCCCGATGGTATACCCGAACCCTGACGGATTTGTGTCAAACTTTGATGTTGAAAGAATGGCGCAAGGATCAGGTACTTCAAACGTGTGGGATATTTCGTACACACTTACGTACAGATTCCTGCATTCTGAAGTCGGGCTTGGGTTAGGGCTGTTTGATGTGTACGACGGAATGGTTGATAAAGTAATGGATTTCGTTGACAAGATGTTAATAAGTGACGCGGTAACAGGAGCGGTGGATTTGGAAGTGGAGGATATATCAACATTCGGGCCAGTGTCAGACCCTTCAGGAAAGATGTTTCACGGGTGCGACATTATGTTCCGGATATTGGAGTTTGAACCATGAGATATAGGGCGATATTACCTATAAAGGGAAAAATCAATCTTATGCCAGGATGTTTCGTGCCGGACGACGCGCCGAAAGCCTGGATAAAAGAAAAGTTAAAAGCCGACGAGATTGCGATATATCACGCTGGCAAGAAGGAGGCTAAATGGCAGCAAAAACAGGAAGAACCGTTGGAAAATACGCAAGAGCCTATGTAGACGGATACGACCTGAGTGGAGAAGCACGATCTATAGGTGAGCTTCAATGGGGCTTTGAGCCTAATGTGTTTGACGCGCTTACCGATGAGGTAAAGGGCGCTCTGCCAGGGCAATGCACTATATCCGTTGGAGACATCAACGCGATATTAAAAACCAACACAGGCGCAACGGACATGCACAACGTTTTCTCTGCTGGCAGCGACGCCGTGCGCGATGTAATGATACCAATTGGAATCCGCGAAGCTCCCGTTTCAGGAAGTCCTGTGTTTTGCGCCCAAGTCTCACAAAACAACTACCAGATGAATGATCCCGGTGAAGGCGCTGTTACGGTAACGCTGGGTTTGGGAAACTGGGACGAGAGGGCCGACACAACTGGATCATACCCGTTCCCTTGGGGCTGGATGATTCACGCTAAAGGAGCGGAGACTACAGCCAATAGCGGAACTGCGGATTATACATTCGGATCGCAAACCACACACGGCGGATACATGATGTATCAGGTATTCCCAGGAAGCACCGGAACGGTAACGCTGAAAATACAAGATAGCACAGGCGGCGCTTATTCAGACTTGATAAGCTCTGGCGTTTTGACGCAAACCGCAACGACGGGGCAAGCCGCGATTAAAGCATTAGGTGATACTGGAACAGTGGATTCCGCGCTTCGTTTTCAAGTAGCATTAGGAACAGCAACAACCACTACATTCGCTTTGGCGTTTGTTAGGGGTAGAGCAAATACATAAGGAGAGAATATGGCAGTACAAACAGGCAGAACTGTAGGGAAGTATTTCAAGTTTCAAATCCACGACACGGGCGCAACGTTTAGAGACATCCCCGTCAACTCTATTGGTGGGGTGGGGCTAGATTATGGACAAGTTGATGTATCCGCAATTCAAGATGCCGTAAAAGGCTTTTTGAACGGGCAACCGGACGCCACGCTGGAAATCGGCGGGCCTTTTGATACTACGGCCGCAACAACCGCGTCTGTAAAAGCAGAAGCACCGAAGCTGTCAGGATCGCACACGATTTTGAAAAACTTGCCGAATGACTTGACGCCATTAGGATTCGGCATCTTCATCGGTATACGTCAGGACTGGGTAACTGGTGAACCTGTGTTTGGTTTATCGGCAACAACTGGCGCTAATGGAAACGGAATCTTGTGTATGAATTACATGGTTGACCCCATAACAGCAAGCTACACAGCTTTATTCAAGATGTCACCTGGTTCAGCAGTTCCCGCATGGGGAACTGACACGCTAACTTAATATAAATAAAAGGAGATAAGTTGATGTCAAAAACTATCGTTTCACCGGTAAAAGAATTTCCGGGGACTGTAAAGCTACCTGATAGGCTAACTATGCCGCAGGCTTTAGCGTTTGAACAATCTATAAGTGATGCGCAAGCCTTAGAAAACGGCACCCAGACTGAGTATGATGCTATTTTCCTCAAGGCTATTTTTGCGTGCGTGGAGTCTGTTGAACTGGACGGATACGAAGATATTTCGCCAGATACATTTCCGGCAACACCTAGAGATAAAAGCGCGGAACTGATTGCCTGGATGTTTGAAGCGCTTACGCATCTATACAGTCCAGAAGTCCCAAACGAGTAAAGGCCGCCGCTTACATGGTGGCAGACGGCGCGCCAATAGAAACGTCACCAGAACTACAATTATTGACAAATATAAACAGGTACGGAACTGACGCTGTTATGGGCAGACCGCTAGGGTACAACGAAATACTTTGCATGAATATGGCGGAAGATATTATAAGCGCTTATAATGCGAGGCTCAAAAGCGAGTCCTGGGCTTCTTGGGCTGCGCAGAATCCTGGGCTAAGTTCTGTTTTGAACGAATCAATGTTGATTGCGGAGGAATATGGCTGGAGCTAATACTGTTGAAGTCTATATCAAACTAATAGACCAAGCATCCGCAGGGATGAAGAATGTCAAGAAAAGTACGACAGAAGCCACTAAGGCACTGGACGTACTAAAGAAAGCCGCGGCTGCTGTTGGACTTTCAGTTCTTGCTAAAAAGGCATTTGACTTCGCAAAAGGCGCAACGCTTCTGGCTGCCCGTGTTGAAACGCTTGGAGTAGTAACTCAAACGCTGGGTAAAACGGCAGGCTATTCCGCGCAACAGATAAAAGATTTTGAGCGTGCTGTTCAGGCGCAAGGTATCACTACAGAAGCATCAAGAGAATCGCTTGCTAAAATGATGCAGGCTCAAATCGACTTAGCGGATTCGACAGACCTTGCTAGGCTAGCGCAGGACGCCGCTGTTATCGCTGGCGTGAACTCATCTGAAGCATTCACAAGATTGATTAATGTTATCTCTTCGGGTAATGTCCGCATGGCTCGCACAATGGGGCTGCAAGTCAACTTTAATAAGGGCTATGAAGAAATGGCTAAACAGCTCGACAAGGCTGTTGATGAGCTTACCGAGCAGGAAAAAACACAGTCAAGAGCTAATACCGTTCTAAATCAGGGCGTTGCGATTGCAGGCGCTTACACTAACGCAATGGATAGCGTTGGAAAACAATTAGCCTCAACTCAACGGTACTGGGATGAGTTCAGAATATCAGTTGGAAATTCAAATGTTGCGTTATTGGGGCAAGTGAACCTTCTTGCGCAAAAATGGCTTCAGGCTAAAACTGACGAAATCAATGCTATAACTGCAATAAACGAGGCTCGTCAGCTTGGGTTGATAACCGCAGAAGAAGATAAAGAATTACAGTTGGCGATAGTCCACAATACAATAGATTACGCTACTGTTCTGAAAGAAGTGACGGACGAAATAGACGCTGTTGCCATTACAAACGAAAAGTACAGAGGTAATATTGACACTGTATTGGTGT
>CAZIKS010000223.1:0-946 GCA_964539795.1 uncultured Pirellulales bacterium | reverse complement strand
CGGTACTGGGATGAGTTCAGAATATCAGTTGGGAAGGCGAATGTAGAATCGCTGGGCTGGTTGAATAGAGTTGCGCAACAAACACTTGACGCATTAACTACTCAGAACGAGGCGTTGTTTGCAATCACTGAAGCACAGCACTACAAACTTATAACAGACACCGAAGCAAGAGACATGGAAGAATCTCTAGCTCGTGGCACGATGCTCTACTCTGATGTATTGGAAGATTTGACAGGAAAAATTGACACGGTTGCCATTACAAACGAAAAGTACAGAGGCACTATTGACAATGTATTGGTGTCACTGGGGCTTGTAACGAGAGCAGGAGAAGATTTAGGCGACGGCATCAAATCAGGCACGGACGTTGGGCTTGATGCACTCAAGAAATTCAGCACGGAATCAATAAAAATAATGGCGTTCAACGAGTTAGTTGAGCGCTTCATGGAAGACGACGGCACAATATCAATCGAGGAACGCGGTGTCTTGAAACGCTTCTCAGACTTCCAAGAGGTTGAATGGCCTGCTGGACTTGACGAAATGATTGCAAACTTGCGATCATCAGGTGGCGATGTCACTAACGAAGTTAACGACATGATTGTTGATTTTCAAAACCTCGAAGGGCCTCACCCTATAGTATTTGATATTCAGTTTGTCGGCGGGAGAACACAGATTCCGGGCGTTCAGGTAGGTGGCGGTGGCACTACTGCTACGACTGCCAACAATATACAAACCGGCGTTACGCGCAAAGCCAGAGGCGGCCCGCTATCAGGATTTAACGAGGTAGGCGAAGAAGGGCCAGAATTTATTATAGACGGTGTTGTTATTCCTGCCGACATTACCAAGAGATTAAAGCAGTTAGGATTACTCGCGGATCGCAACTTTGGTACTGGTGGAATACTTGACCCATATTCTTTTTGGGCTGGCCCGGATACTTCAGCGCATCCCC
>CAZIKS010000222.1:3890-5732 GCA_964539795.1 uncultured Pirellulales bacterium | reverse complement strand
TTCAAGTCGAGGCGAAAAGTGTACTGCAAATGCTATTCATAGTTTTCAAAGACCGTGGTTTGATGTTAACTTGCCAGTCTTCTTTAACCAAGAGCTTTTCGTTGTTGATTGGATAAAGTGCCACAAGATAAAAGTGCTAAATGTGGCTGGAAATACACAACGTGGTTCGTTTGATGTGTATTCAGCCGTTAAAGACTTTCTCATTTCGGTTTTTAAGGAGGTAAACAAATGCCAAGACTTGACATGACTAAAATGACTAGAAAACAAGGATATGAAGCACATCAAGAACTCTGGTTTTGGTGCGCAGATAATCCTACAAAGAAAAAGAGTGAATATCCAGATTGGGAAAAGTACACAAATAACCATTGGGACTGTTTCCCGTGTACTGTTTCTTCTTGTGGAAATTGCATCGTTGATTGGGGAATGGTATCATGCTTAGCTGAGGGTTCCCTCTACAGAGAATGGGAGAAAGAGGAGGACCCCAAAGTTCGAGCAGTCCTTGCCGACTTAATTGCAACCTTACCATTCAAAGCGAGGTAAACAAATGAGCTACTGGAGCCACCATCCTGAGAAGCTAGATGAAATCACAATCGAGTACCTGCCCCCACCTTGGAAAGACCAAGTTCTCGAAGGACGGCTAACGCTAGACGAAGTTCCCGAAGAAATTCGTGATAAAGCTATGAAAGAAGGAGTTGCAGACTATTGGGCAAGTGAGGCTGATCGAATTTATGATTTGCAAAAGGAGGCAGAACGTGGACTCTAAACTGACGGTGTTTATCAAGCAAAGGCTTTCATTTCGGGGGCAAATGAGGGAGCTTAGAGCTCAAACAGATGAATGGATGAAGGAGTGGAGGGCTTCAACTGCTGGAAAAGTTCACTTAGACGATAAGCCTGGAGTTATCTTTAAGTTGATAGACTTCGGGGTCAAAGGTGGATTTATCCGGCTTGTTTATGGGGCCTTTGTGCTTCGGAAGGAGGAGTGATGGAGAAAAAAAATCCATGGATAGAAACGACGGTAAGAACCAGAATTGCGGATTTAAAGTCAGCTGAGAAAGCCCCCCTTTCAAAACTAATCGAAGATGGTTGGCACCAGGCAGTAATTAAGGATTGCCGGCTCACACAGACCAGAGATGATAGACCTAGAGTTATCTTCATGTGGGAAATTTTAGATGGTAAGTATAAGCATTGGCGCATATGCCAAGTCATCACAGGTAATCACCAACGACTTAATCGCAGATACGCCAGTCTGATAGGACGAGATACAATCGAGGGAGCAGACACTAAAGACTTTTCTGGTGTGGTTGCCGTCATTCGTGTGGATCATAGAAAGTTTGGCAGTACAATGTCAAACTGTATTTATGATATTTGCTTGCAAAATGAAGCTGCTCCAATTTCAGACGGTATGGAGAGCAACTCTACTAAATCCAAACCCGAACTAACAACCTATCAGAAACTCGAAGCAATGGGCATCAACTTCCATACTTGCATCAAATGTGGAAAAGTGCACGGCACACGGGCAGCTATGCTACTTTGTCATCCAGATACAATTCTACCTAAACCTGGCATAAAAGGTTTACTTGATGATTTTACGGGTAAGCACTTCGGGCCACGGAGCGGTGCTTTGGTGGCCGCTGATCGAGAGCGGAAGGAGTACTAATGAGCTACATGTACAACCAAAGGAAGAAGAACAGGAAGCAACAAATGATCTCAAACAGGGTCTTGAAGCGCAAGTTCAAATGCAGAACGCACTCAGACTTGGCAGCCTTGACGCCGGAGCAGAAGAAACGTGCGAACCGAAGCTGAGCTAACCAAAGAGATAGAGTTAGTCGAGAAGCAGATTGA
>CAZIKS010000222.1:2698-3790 GCA_964539795.1 uncultured Pirellulales bacterium | reverse complement strand
AGACAAATTAAAAACTCAGTTTACTCCCTTTAACTTCCGCATCGAAACACGAGCGATGGCTGATCTCTTATACTACAAATTAGATCACGTAAATGATGAAGCAAATGAGACATTTTCCACAAATCCCGTACATGTTGGTATGAATGCAGCTGAACTTTCAACAGAACTTTGGCAAGCTTATGATCAACTTTACAGTCCGTTCAAATAATGAAAACATTAAGGCAAATAAAACAAAAGCGCCTGCGTTGCCGAGTTTGCGGGGCAACCCAGGAGATTTGGCGTAAACGTGGGAAAGATAGGAGAACTGGCCACACTAAACACTTGTGGTGTTTTATTTGCAAAAAGAGAACACCACACAAAGAGCTAGGAGGTTAGGATGGCAGAAAAGATTGACCGGCAGCAGACTAGGGAAATAATTGAGAATTTAGCCCTCCAACTTGGGACAATCATTGCAACTAGGATTCGTTCAAGGGAGTGGGATTGGCACGAGGAAAACAAGCGTTTAGTCGAAGTGTGCTTGCCGCCTGTGATGGATACAACTATTAAGTTGTTGTCCAAGGGACATAATCAAGCGGAAGTCGAAAGCACAATTACGCAGCTCCTAATTTCGATGGGAGCTATAAAGCTTGTTGAGGAGACAATTCGAAAACTTCAAAAGAAGGAAGAGAAAAGGAGGGATGAAGATGAATTACAAGGGGAACGCGTGGACGACGGTTCTGGAAGTAAGGAACCAGCTGTATGCGGAGGAAGTGGAAAGTGCAAAGGCTGCGAGAAGAGCCACTAAAGTTTTGCTGCCTGTATTACAGATTTTGGAAGATTGTGATGTTCCAGTTGAAAGCGTTTATTGGAGAAGATGGTCTAAATATGTTACGTTGCAGAAGGAAATGAAGCTCACGCAGGAAGCTTTTGACGCACTTGTTGCTCTTGGGATTGCGTTTCAGAAAAAAGAACTTGAGAGGACTAAAATCATTTTTTACTTTGTCTGGAAAGGAGAAACCTTTACAATCGATAATGCTGCTGATACGTGCGAAGTCAAAAAAGTTGTGGAGTATGTTCCGGTGGCAGCGCATACGGAGGAACGTGTGAGTTATG
>CAZIKS010000222.1:1511-2598 GCA_964539795.1 uncultured Pirellulales bacterium | reverse complement strand
GACGCAAGGAACAGGCCCGTAGTCACGGTCTGCTTGTTAGTCGAAGGGAGAGCGTTGGCACGAGGTATTGCTATCTGCTCCCCAAAGGATAACCCGAAGAAGGCACTTGGTCGAGCTATCGCTAAAGGAAGAGCGCTCAAGGGCTTCGTCGAAGGGAGGACTACTCACCTAGTGAAGCGGAGAGAACCCATGCATGTGCAAGCATCTGTTGGTTTACTAATTCCTTTTCAATTTAAGTCCTACGGGACTGACAACCCTTGGTTCCCTGACCATGAAGCCGGCTTCTTAAAGAAGCTAAAAGGAGGAAACGTATGATTTTTCAAGAACCAGTAATGGGGGCGGAGTGCGAGTTTAAGCTAATCCCCCGAGATGAGCTTGTCATGTCTACCTATCAACGAGACTTCTCTAGCGGCTTAGTCGGGAAAATTACGGACTCCGTCGCCAAGGGTTTTCTCGTTCCGGTGATTGTCGTTGCTAGCGGAGAAAATTACGAAGTAATCGACGGTCAACACCGGTTGCTATCCCTTGATCGCCATCCCAAACCAGAAATGTTAGTCCCATCTATCATCGTCCCTCCGTACTTCAAAGCCCTGCCCTTAATGCTCAATGTCGAAAAAGGTGATAACATCAGGGACAAGGCGACTAAGATACACGCTTTGTATTTAGACGTCCTTGCCGAGCATCCAGGTGAATCGGAAGCGACTTTAGTAGCTTGTGTTAGCCATCAGCCGTATTTGTTCACGATGGCTTTTGCGTACAAGGAGTCCTTGGTCGATTCTCCCTCGTTAGTCGAGCCGATAGTAAAGAAGCTAGATAAGGTGGCGCTTGGTGAGAGCTTAGAGATCGCTGTTGCAATTCGAAGGCATCGAGGGGGCTTGGTGAAGCAGTTGGAAGATACGATTGTCGAGCTTGCTAAAGCCAATGGAATTCGAGACTTCAACTTGAAGAAAAGCATGCTTAGCCAGACCAGTATGGAGATCTGGGGGCGCGCTCGGAACATCAATGAAGACTTCAATGATGCCATGGCGAAGGTTACTGAGCTGATTGCCATGACTGATTGGAGTGGGATGGGGAAGTTTTAGGAGGT
>CAZIKS010000222.1:0-1411 GCA_964539795.1 uncultured Pirellulales bacterium | reverse complement strand
GGAGGTAAAAATGAGTTGGGACTTTTTGATGGAAATAGATGTAGGCGGAGAAGAACCTATGCTGCTGTCCTTTGAGGAAAATGCAACTTATAATCTCTCTCCGATGTTCTATAAGGCTTTTGGCAAAGAAGGCATTCGTGGCCTCAATAACAAGAGTGGACTTGAGTGTGAACCTCTAATTAAGAAAGCTCTTGTTGAAATGAAAACTAATCAAGCAGAATATGAACTATTGAACCCAAAGAATGGTTGGGGTAACTATGAAGGCGCTATTGATCTTTTAGTGAATCTTTTACGTTGGAGTGTTATTGCTCCCAAAGCTATTATGAAGGTTCAATAGTGACCGACACCGAACTCAAAGCACTCTTTCGCACTGCCTATAGCGTCGCCAGTGGATTTAGCATCCACGGTTCTACTATAGACGATCTTGCGCAAGAGTGCGTCATGAAGGTGTGGTTGAAGCTTGGGGACAAGTACAACCCGAAGCATTGGAAGTTAAACCGCAGGATAATGAAGAACCATTTGATTGACAAAATAAGGATGGCCCAGCGTCGTCCTGATCGTCCTGGGCACACACCATATGGATTCCCAAAGCACGATGCATTGCCTCAGAATGAGCAAGATGTTTTTGAACTTGCATCCCCCCAACCTGCGGAGATCCCCGTACCTGAGAGTTCGGAGCGTGTGAAAAGGGTGACCTTGGCGATGATCAGAGCTAAAGGGAGCTTAACCGACGCCTCTGAGCTCTTAGGTTGGGGGTACTCGACAACGTGGAAAGCGTGGAGGGATGCTAAAAGAGAGATAAAGGAGGAGAGATGAGTGAATTAACTACCATTGGCTGTCCCTTTGCATGGATGGACATTTCAGCAGACGATTGTGTTTACATGGACAAAGAGGGAAAATGTCAAGATGTACAAATCTGTCCTGGCAATAGTGACGCATGGTGCACTGAGAAAATAGAAGCGCAACTTGCGTATATGGAAAGTTTGGCTGCTAGTATTAACAGTTAAGGAGGAAAAATGAGTGAATGGATAAAGCAACACAGAAGAGTTAACAACATGCGAGTTGACACGCCAGTTGTCACTGCTAGTAAGATTGGTTTTTCCCTTTCTCACGGCTGTCACTTTACTCCTGATTTTGTGGACATTTATACTGAGCCACAGGGAAGTGGGATGGGTGTCAAGATTGCCTTTGTTCCGTCTGAAACTGGAGAATTTAGAGTGCACAAACCATCAAATAAAGCTATCAAAACCGATCAAAGGAGCATTTATTGTAAAGGTATAATCGACGAGTTAAAGTGTCTTTATGATAAATATGAAGCTCATACGGAAGTGATACATGGTCGGGAGGCAGCAGTTATTACTGTAAAAGTCGAATCAACGCTTGGCAAGTTGTAGATTGCAACTTGCACAGA
>CAZIKS010000221.1:3960-5760 GCA_964539795.1 uncultured Pirellulales bacterium | reverse complement strand
TGTCTGGAATATCTCTACTATGAACTTGAACAGCCACGTTATACGCTTACACAGTGTCGTCAGCTTCGTTTAACTTATGGTTATCCGTTGAAGATTTGGTGCCGGCTTCGCCGAAAAGAAGGAGAAGATTTAACAGAGCAGTTAATATACCTTGGCGAAATACCGATTATGATAGGCGGCGGAGAGTTTGTGATTCACGGTGCCGAGCGAGTGATTGTGAGCCAGCTTCATCGCAGCCCCGGTGTTGATTTTGTTATCGACAGCAAAGAAGGTGATAGAATTCTGCACGGAGGCAGAATCATACCCGAGAGAGGTAGTTGGATAGAGATAACTGTTACCAAGAAAGACGTTTTGGCAGTCAAAATCGACCAGTCCAGCAAGATGCCAGCGACAATTTTTCTTCGGGCGATAGCTCCGGAGTTCGGCATTACCGAGACTATCATACGTTTTTTTTATCCGACAAAAATCACGACAATAGATAAATTGACTCCTAATATGTGGGCTGTAGAACCGATTGTAGATACAGATACCGGTGAAGTCGTAGTAAAAGCAGGCACACAAATCGGGGATAGACTTCATCTTGTTCAAAGCGGTAATCTTGCGACGGGGGAAGCCGTCCCCAAGAGGGCATTTGAGCCGAAAGAAGTTGTTGAAGCTGTTTTGAAATATCGGGATAAAGAAAAGCTGTTCAAGTGGTTTGATGTGCCAGAGAGAGAAGTTCGTTCACTTTTGAAGAAAGAGCCATTGGCTATTGTTCTTGCCGCCTTGTGTTTGGACCAGGCGGACGAGCCTTATCGTGAAGCCCTGAACCTGAAGAACGGGCTTGGCAGTTTAGATGTGGAGGATATTGCCGGGCAAAAAGTCAAAGAGGTCAGGAAACATCTTAGCGGCCCAAGCGCGCTTAGTACGGCGAAAGCGATAATTGCATTTTGTAAGGTGATTATGGAAAGTTACGAAGGGCGGGTAGAAGCATTTTGGGAGAAGAGAAATTCAGAAGAAGTAACAAAGCAGTTCGGTGGTATTTCCTCAGTCGCACCCAAGGTCAAATCTTCCCTGGTGAAATTGCTGCAGAGCAAAAGTGAAGTGTTGCCTTATTTTGAAGGTTTTTCCGATGCGGGCGACATTGATATTTCGGTGAATGTTCATATCTGTCGTATGGCGGCCAGACTCGGTCTAATCAGCAACCTGAAGACGAGGACGGGTATTCTTGACAGGCTTAAAGAAGGTAGAGAGCCCACCAAGACACAAAAGGAAGCGGTACAGGATGTGGTCAGACATTTATACCCGGAAGGCCCGTGGGAGTTAGAAGCACCATTGTCAAAAATAGGTGAAGAACTGTGCAGGCAAGAAGAGCCCGATTGTGAGAAGTGTCCCTTAAACCAGTTGTGTTTGAAATTAGGCCTGGCAGTTCGTCGTAAGGCTAAAGTCACCAAAAACACCGACAAGATAGAAGTTATTGAGCAGGTGCGCGACGCATTGATTCTGAATACTCTTGCAGAAGACGATTGCCAAAATCATGAACAGGCGTTGCTAAAATTCTATATGCGGTTAAGGCCGGGGAATCCGCCTAATGAGGAAAAAGCGAAGACATTTTTTGAAGAGAAGTTTTTTGATATTAACCGCTATCGTCTGGGCAAAGTAGGCAGGTTCAGGTTGAATCGTAAGTTTGAGCAGTTGGTTGATGAAAATGAGATGACCCTTCGTCCGGAAGATTTTCTCAATACCATGAAATCCATAATGGCTTTGCGCAAGGATTCACGTGTTTGGTCTTGACTGCGTCTGCTATTTCTGATATAATAT
>CAZIKS010000221.1:0-3950 GCA_964539795.1 uncultured Pirellulales bacterium | reverse complement strand
GTAATAGAAGGCTTCGTACAATCGATGAACTTGCCGGGGATGAAATCAGAAAAGGGCTTTTGAAACTTCGCAAAACGGTTCAGGAACGTATGGGAGTGAAGCGTGAGATTGATGATTCACTTCGCATAGCCGACCTGGTAAATTCCAAGAGCGTATCGAGCAGTATTAACTATTTCTTTGGTCGCGGAGAGTTAAGCCAGATAGTCGACCAGACTAACGCTTTAAGCCAGTTGACACACGAGCGGCGCTTATCGGCTCTTGGTCCTGGGGGCTTGAACAGGAGAAGAGCAGGATTCGAAGTTCGTGATGTTCATATCAGCCATTACGGCAGAATCTGTCCTATTGAGACACCGGAAGGTACGAATATCGGGCTTATAGCTTCACTGGCGATATTTTCATCGGTCGATGAATACGGTTTTCTGCTTACTCCTTACCGCAAGGTGGAGAACGGAAAGGTTACGGAGAAGGTGGATTATTTGCGTGCCGATGAGGATATGAAGGCAGTGATTGCGGCCCCAAGCACGTTTAACCCGGAGACGGGAAAAATTCAAAAAGGGATGGTACTGGCCATGAAGGGCGGTGAACTGGCACAAGTTCCAAGTGAGCATGTTGACTACGTTGATGTTTCAACCAAACAAATTGTTGGTGTTTCGGCATCGCTTATACCGTTTTTGGAGCATGATGACGCCAACCGAGCTTTGATGGGTTCTAATATGCAGCGCCAGGCTGTTCCACTTCTTGAGATGGAAGTGCCTCTGGTCGGTACAGGTATGGAAAAAGTGGTCGGCCAGAATTCGAGTATGGTTGTTCGTGCAGAAAACGCCGGTGTTGTTACCGAGGTTGACGCTACGAGGATAGTCATCAACCAAACGGATGAATACGAACTGGCCAAATTTGTCGGATTGAACGAGAGGACGTGTCTGAATCAAAAGCCTGTAGTGCAACTCGGCGAGAAGGTGACAAAAAATCAGGTCATAGCAGACGGGGGAGGAACTGATAACGGGGTGTTGAGCTTAGGTAAAAATATTCTTGTAGGGTTTGTTTCTTTTGACGGCTTTAACTTTGAGGACGCGATTATAGTCAGTGAAAAACTTGTTAAGAACGACAGTTTCACAAGCATTCATATCGATGAATTTACGGCGGAGGTTCGTGAGACCAGGCTCGGGAAGGAAGAATTTACCTGTGATATTCCTAATGTCAGTGAAAAGGCACTTCGCAACCTTGATGAAAACGGGATAGTCCGTGAAGGTACGCGAGTATGTCCCGGTGACATTCTGGTAGGCAAGGTTGTTCCAAAGGGCAAAACCGAACTGACACCTGAGGAAAAACTTCTACATGCCATATTCGGCAGAGCGGGTGAAGATGTCAAAAATGATTCGCTTGAACTTCCAAGCGGCTATGAGGGTGTGGTGATAACAACAGAGCGTTTCACGAGGCGTGGAGCAGGCGGGGAGGAACAGAAAAAAGCCCTCAAGGCCCAGATAAAAGAATATGAAGAGCAGATGAGGGCCAAAGAATGTATGATATTCCGCCAAATGATAGATGCTATCCACAAGAAGTATGAAGTCAGGATAGTCGATACGTCCACTCGCCAGAAAGTCGGCAGTAGTGACGATGACGAAGTTATTTACGAGCAGATTGAGAACTTTGATATTAAGTGGGTAAGTCCGGCCTCGTCTCGCAAAGCTGTACAGAAAAGCTGTGATAAGTACTGGCTTAAAATTACCGAGCTGCAGGAGCAAAAAAAGTGCAGGATTGAGACATTGAAACACGGCGATGAACTTCCAAGCGGCGTGCTTCAAATGGTAAAAGTTTACGTTGCGGCTAAAAGGATATTATCTATCGGCGATAAAATGGCAGGTCGGCACGGCAATAAGGGTGTTATTGCGAAGATTATGCCCGAGGAGGACATGCCGTTTCTTGAAGACGGTACGAGTGTTGATATACTGCTGAATCCTCTCGGCGTCCCGAGCCGAATGAATGTCGGTCAGATTCTGGAGACACATCTCGGCTGGGCGGCAAAGGTGTTGGGCTTTAACGCCATTACGCCGGTATTTGACGGGGCCACCGAGGGAGACATCCAAAAGCTTACAATCGAAGCAAATGAGGTTGTGAGCAAGCAAATAGCTGAACTTGAAGAGGAGAAAAAGGTTCCTCCGAGTGACGGTATTTTTGTGAATGTTCCCGAGACGCTGAAGACTCAATTATACGACGGGCGAACGGGAGAGCCGTTTGACCAGAAAGCAACCATCGGATATATCTATATGATGAAGTTGCATCATCTTGTAGACGACAAGATTCACGCCCGAGCGACCGGCCCTTACAGTTTGATTACTCAACAGCCTTTAGGCGGCAAGGCCAGGACCGGAGGACAAAGATTCGGTGAAATGGAAGTCTGGGCCCTGGAAGGTTACGGAGCAGCCTTTACATTGCAGGAGATGCTGACTGTAAAAAGCGATGATGTCGAAGGCCGAACAAAAATCTACGAGTCAATGGTCAAAGGGCAAAACACTCTCGAAGCAGGCACACCGCTATCTTTTGATGTGTTGTGCAACGAAATAAGGGGATTAGGATTGAATATTCAACTTGAAAAGAAACGACTTGGCAGTACTGTATTGTGAGGTATGGGAAAGTTTATATTTTTTCGGCTAAGCTAATTAGTTTAAGGAGCTGACCTTAAATGTTAGGAAATATTTACGATCGCATTAATGATTACGGTTCGGTCAAGATTAGTCTTGCCAGTCCCAACGATATTCGCAGCTGGTCTTTTGGGGAGGTTCGCAAGCCCGAGACAATTAACTACCGTACTTATCGTCCGGAGAAAGACGGCTTATTTTGTGAACGCATATTTGGTCCGGAGCGGGATTGGGAATGTGCCTGCGGCAAATATAAAGGCACCAAGTTCAAGGGGATAATTTGTGACCGTTGTGGGGTGAAAGTTACGCATAGTCGTGTTCGCCGCAAACGGATGGGGCATATTAACCTTGCGGCTCCCTGTGTTCATATTTGGTTTTTTAAGTCAATCCCGAATCATCTGGGTACTCTTTTGGCGATGAAGACTGGGGACCTTGAGAAAATCATTTACTTTCAGGATTATGTTGTTATAGACCCCGGGCAAAGCAAATTAAAGAGGGGACAGCTTCTCAGCGAAGAAGAAAGCCGAGAAGCAGCAATCAAATATGGAGCTGAATTCAGGTCAGAAATGGGCGCCGAAGCTATTAAGATTATGCTGGAAAAGCTCGACCTCGATGAGTTGGCGACAAAGCTGAGAGTGGAGTTGTTAAAAACAACAAGCAAGCAGAAAGTAAAAGACCTGACGAAAAGAATAAAAGCAGTCAACGCCGTCAAAAGCAGCAAAAATAAAGCTCAGTGGATGGTCCTCGATGTGGTACCGGTAATACCGCCGGATTTGCGGCCATTGGTGCTGCTGGAAAGCGGTAATTTCGCAACCAGCGACTTAAATGACCTGTACAGACGCATTATCAATCGAAACAACAGATTGAAAAAACTGATGGATCTAAATGCACCAGAGGTAATTATACGAAACGAGAAAAGAATGCTGCAGCAGGCAGTTGATGCATTGCTTGACAACGGTAGATGCAGAAGGCCCGTTCTCGGCAGTAATAATAGGCCGTTGAAAAGTCTAAGCGATATGATTAAGGGAAAGCAGGGTCGATTCCGTGAGAACCTGCTCGGTAAACGAGTGGATTATTCAGCGAGGTCTGTAATAGTGGTTGGGCCGAATTTGAAACTGCATCAATGCGGTCTTCCCAAAAAGATAGCTCTGGAGTTGTATCAACCATTCATTATTCGCAAACTTAAACAGCAAGGTCTTGCCGATACGATAAAAAGTGCCAAGCGCATGATAGAGCGACACGACGAGCAGATATGGGATATCCTTGAAGAAGTTATTCATCAGCATCCTGTATTGCTTAATCGTGCACCTACAC
>CAZIKS010000220.1:0-5787 GCA_964539795.1 uncultured Pirellulales bacterium | reverse complement strand
ACTTGCCAGCGGTGTATTTGCTTTGCCTGCGGTCAGGCTTGGCAACAAATTAGGGAGCAACTGGTATCACAAGGTTATTCGTCCACCCGGTGCATTGGCCGAGGAGGAGTTCCTTAAAAGATGTATCAAGTGCAGCCAGTGTATGCGCATCTGTCCTACGAATGTTATCCAGCCGGCTGGAATCGCAGGAGGGCTTGAAGGACTCTGGACACCGGTGCTTAATAACCGAATAGGCTCGAGCGGCTGCCAGTTGAATTGTGTGGCCTGTGGCCAGGTATGTCCGACCTCGGCTATCCGGCCGATTACGCTTGCGGAAAAACATGGACTCGATGAGTTTGCCAAGGCTGGACCGATTAAACTGGGTACGGCCTTTTTTGACCGCAACAGATGCCTGCCGTGGGCGATGGATAAACCCTGCATCGTATGTCAGGAAAATTGCCCGGTCAGTCCTAAAGCGATTTATACACAGGAGTGCTTTAATACTATAAGAGACGGCATTTTGACAGTGAGAAATACTGTGGGTAATGTAATAGAGACCGCAGAAGAGACACTTTTGCCCGGCAAATTTGCCACAGGCGATTATTATTGTGCCACAGAAAGCGACTTGCGATGGAAAATTACGGCAAATACAGAAAATTCAATAGAAATTTTACTCGACGAAAGATTTAAGAAAATCCCCGCTGAAGGCAATAAAATTGAGGTTCAGGTTCGTTTGCAAAAGCCCTTCGTTGATATTGAAAGATGTATCGGCTGTGGAGTTTGCGAACACGAATGCCCTGTAAGTGGTAAAAAAGCTGTAAGGATTACCGCAGAAGGTGAAACAAGAAGTGCCGACCGGGCGTTATTGCTTAAAAGCTAAGACATTTGAAAGTTAATGCGATGAAAAAAAAGCACAATCAATTCAACCGAAGAGTTTTTTTGAAAAAAGTGGGAGTTGCGGGTTTGGCCCCTGTTCTGGCCTCGGCGGAAATAAAAACCGATGCTAATACCCCAAAGGCGCAAAAAAGCAAGCTTCCACAGGTGCCGAAGCGGAAATTAGGCAAAACAGGTGTTGAGGTATCATGTCTTGGGCTCGGAACAAACAAACTTGATAACCAAATCATTTTAAGAAGAGCAATTGACATGGGAGTTACCTGCTGGGACACAGCTCACAGCTATGTGGGGGGAAACAGCGAACGTGAGATAGGTAAGCTGCTTTCGAAAAGTCCGGAACTTAGAAAAAAACTATTCCTTATCACCAAGGCCTCATTTGCAAAAACCATAGAGCAAAAGGAAAAGTATCTTCACGAGTCTTTAGAAAGAATGAATACGGACTATATTGACTTGTACTATGCTTTTCACGGCCTGTCCGACCCTGCGATGCTGACAAACGAATTGAAGCAATGGGTCGAAAGCGTCAAGAAGCGCGGTCTGATTCGGTTTGTCGGTTTCAGTACGCACTCAAATATGCCGCAATGTCTCACGGCTGCTGTCAAGGTCGGCTGGATTGATGCACTCACTACAAGCTATAATTTTCGATTGATGCAAAATGATGAAATGACCGCCGCTGTTGAAACCTGCCACAAAGCCGGTGTCGGACTTATCACAATGAAATCCGTAGCTCTTACGTTTGAGGAGCGCAGCATGCTCGAAGCCGGCAAAAAAATTGAAACAGATGAAGATAAAAAACTGCTCAAGCGATTCCTGGAGAAGGGTTTTGCCGAAGGTCCGGCAAAGATAAAAGCGGTATTGGAAGATGAGAGAATAAGCTCGGCGTGCGTGGGGATGAATAACGTTGCTCTCTTAAACTCAAATGTCGCCGGCGTTCTCGGCAAGACCAAACTTACTCAGGCCGACAGGGATATTTTTGCCCAATATGCCAGGATAACCTGCAGCGGTTATTGTGCCGGCTGTGCCCATATCTGCAATTCAGCCCTGCCGGAAACGCCGTACATCAGTGAAATTGCACGGTACCTGATGTACTATAACAGCTATGGCGATAAGGACAGAGCGAGAAAATTGTTTGCCGCAATCCCCTCCGAAGTAAGAGGCAAATTGCTCAGCGCCGATTACAGTGCTGCTGAAGCCTGCTGCCCGCAGCATATACGGATAGCTGAGTTGGTTGCTGAGGCGGTTAATAAACTGGCCTGAGAGATATTGAGATTTGGGGTTTAATACAATGAAAGACAAACAAAATAAAATCGACAGACGGCACTTTCTGAAGACGATGGGGGCCGCGGGTTTAGCGCCGGCTTTTGCGAGTGTGACCAAGGCTGAGCCGAATGAACCCAATACCGCAGAAAAACAAAAGGCCAAATACCCCCAGGTGCCGAAAAGAGTATTAGGCAAAACCGGCGTCAGGATTTCGTCCCTTGCTATAGGCGGCGGGGTCGACTATGTTAATAACCAAATCCTCCTGCGGAAAGCATATCAGTGGGGAATCAACTTCTGGGATACCTGTGACGTTTATGTGGGGGGCAAAAGCGAGATTGGAATAGGTAAGTACCTTGCCAAAAATCCTAAAATCAGAAAGGAGTTGTTCCTCTCCACCAGGGCGTTTGACGGCCCGGATTTTGTCGGTACCAATGCCAGAGGCGCAGATGACCTCGAGAAGCGGCTCAAACGGTCTTTGAAAAGAATGAACACCAGCTACATAGACCTTTATGGTATCCATGCAATATCCGACCCTTCTGAACTGACTGATGAGCTGAAGGAATGGGTCAGGAGCGCAAAAAAACGAAAGTTAATCCGGTTTTTCGGCTTCAGCACTCACCACAATCTGCCAAAAGTACTTAATGCCACTGCAAAGATGGACTGGATAGACGCGGTAATGACTATGTACAATTATCGACTGATGCACGACAGCAGGATGCCGCCTGCCGTCGATGTTTGCCACAAAGCGGGCATCGGCCTGATAGCTATGAAAATCCAGGCATTTCAGCGCCGCAAGGAAATCGACAGCCCTATTAATATGAAAGTTATTGAGCACTTCACCGCTAAAGGCTTTACCGAAGGTCAGGCAAAGCTAAAAGTGGTTCTGCAGGACAAAAGGTTCAGCTCGGCCTGTGTGGGAATGGAAAATGTTGCTCTGCTGACAACGAATGTTGCGGCTGTACTGGATAAAACCAGGCTGACGCAGGCAGATATGAATGTATTCAAAGAATACGCCGAGGCGACCCGCAGCGGCTATTGCACGGCTTGCGCAGAAATTTGCGATTCGGTCCTGCCGGATACGCCGTGCATCAGTGAAATTGCCCGGTACCTGATGTACTACAACAGCTACGGCCAAAGGGAAAGAGCGAGAGAACTTTTCGCTAAAATCCCACGTAGAATAAGAAATAAACTACTCAGCACCGATTACAGTCCTGCAGAAGCCCGCTGTCCACAGCGTATTCCTATAGCCGAACTGGTTGCCGAGGCGGTTGATAAACTGGCTTAGAGGGTGTTATAAATTTGGAGTTTAATAAAATGAATGATAAACAAAACAAAATCGACAGACGAAATTTCATAAAGACCATAGGAGCCACGGGTCTGGCCTCTGCTTTCGCCCGGGTGACAACAGCTGATTCGAACGAGCCTGATGTTCCGGCCAAAAAGAAGGAATCCGGGTTCCCACAGGTACCAAAAAGAAAGTTAGGCAAAACAGGCGTTGAAGTCTCGTCCCTGGCGCTTGGGACGATATTTGACCTTGTTGAAAACCAGATTATCCTGAGAAGGTCCCTTCAATTAGGAGTTACTTATTGGGATACCGCCAACAATTATGCAAACGGCCAAAGTGAAATAGGTATAGGTAAATTTCTGGAAAAGAACCCGGATGCAAGAAAAAAAGTGTTCATTGTCTCCAAGGCGTCACGTGCAAAAACCGTAGCTGAAGTTGAGCAGCGACTTCAAACCTCTTTGGAAAGAATGAAAACCGACTATATTGATTTATACTATGGCGTTCACGTAATGAGCAGTCCCGACAGCCTCACCGACGAGTTGAAGCAGTGGGCCGAAAAGGCAAAAAAACGAGGAGTGATAAAGTTTTTCGGTTTTAGCAGCCACTCGAATATGGCTGAATGCCTGGCTGCTGCGCCCGGCCTCGGTTGGATTGATGCAGCTTTGGTAACATATAATTTCCGGGTTATGCAGGATAAGAAACTTCAGGCCGCCGTTGAGGCCTGCCATAAAGCAGGTATAGGCCTGACCGCTATGAAAACACAGGGGAAATCTATAGAAACTGAAGGTGATAAAAAACTGACCGACCATTTCCTGCAGAAGGGCTTTACCGAGGGACAGGCAAAGATAAAGGTCGTACTGGAAGACAAGAGGTTTAGTTCTCTTGCGGTAAGGATGGAAAACATTGCTCTTATAAATTCAAATGTTGCTGCTGCGCTTGATAAAACCAAACTCACGCAGGCCGATAAAGATATTTTCAAACAATACGCCGATTCGAACTGCAGCGGTTATTGTGCCGGCTGTGCAAACATTTGTAATTCAGCCTTACCGGACACACCTTATATTAGTGAAGTTATGCGGTATCTGATGTACTACAACAGCTATGGTGACCATGATAGGGCAAGGGAGCTTTTTGCTCAGATGCCTTACAGTATAAAGAGCAAACTGCTCAGCACCGATTACAGAGTCGCCGAAGCCCGCTGTCCGCAGCATTTACCCATAGGCAAATACGTCACTGAAGCTGTTAACAAGCTGGCCTGAAAATTTCAATTGCATACACCGCTACTTCAGCCCTTTTGTGCGCTCAGCTACAGGGACGATGGCAGGCAAATTGTTTTCGGGACTATCCAGATAGAAGTACGCTGTGGCTGAAACATCATCCCTGCGATAAAAGTTGCACCAGCCGTCCGGCACCGACGGGTCATCAAGATTCGGCTCATCCGAGTTCTCCAGAAGCTTGGTAAAATTACCGTCTTTGCTGATACTTATGGGCTTCAACGGCACGCCTTTGTTTAGCAGTTCCCGGACTTTCTTTTTATCGTCTCCTCCGATTTGCTGAATTGTCACCCTGCAGTCTTTATCGAAAAAGACGGCGTCCGGTATATGATATCGATAAAACGCCCATTGATGATTTTTTTCATCTGCTATCAGGCATCCCTGGTAGTGATGTGCGTAAACTCCCTGCCCCCAGCCGGTTCCGATATAGTCTTCGGTGCCGGTGCCGACAAGGGTCGGATAGTCGTCGTCGCCGTCTAAATATACCTTGACCTCGCCCTCCCCCCACCAGGTGTTTTTGTAAATCGGGTCGGCAATGATACCGATGTTTGTTCCCAGATAACGCCCCTTTCCTTTGACCCTGGGCAGAATTTCAAAATCATGAAATAACCTCGTTGGGTTTTCCCTTCGTCAGTGAGTATGAAAATAAAGCACATCCCTGTCATGAGCGGCTGTAAGCAGATAATTTACATCATAGTAAATGGACTTGATATCTGTGTCGGATTCATTGGTGATAATTATTTTCGCTGCATTGCGAAACGGCATGGGAATGTAGCAATTAAATGACCTGCCCTCCGGGTCACAGAACAGTTCGCTCTCGAAAGGGACCCGTTTGCCTAAACCGACTCCGAAGAAATCTCCGAAAGGCGCCGAGACAGCCGGTGTTTTTGCCCCGTCCCAGTACATTTCAATACGAAGCGAGCGCAGCATTTGCGGCGAGCGGTTTCTTATGGTTATCCAGATTCGCGTGACGATGCCGCAGCCTTTGATATCAAGAAGTGTTTTTGTCTCGCCTGCTTTGATATTGTCGTAAGGATGTCCCTTGGCGCCTTCTATGAAGCCAGGCCTGTCAAGCTTAAAAATTGCTTGATTGAT
>CAZIKS010000219.1:0-5805 GCA_964539795.1 uncultured Pirellulales bacterium | reverse complement strand
GAAAAATTATGGAAGTAGAACAGGTGGTAGAAAAGATATTGGCTGATGCGAGGTCAGAGGCTGATAAGATAACGAAGGCGGCTGATGAGAAAGAAGCGGCTGAACAAGCGCAACTCGATGAGCAGTTAGACGAATACCAACAGCAGACGAAGGTTATGGCTGAAAAGGCAGGTGCGGATAAAAAGTCACATCTGCTGGCAACGGCGAGGATGGATATCGCCAAAGAGCACTTAGGCGAGAAAAGAAAGATACTCGATGAAGTTTTTGCTCAGGCAGAGAAGAAACTGAAAGGCCTTCCGGACAAACAATATTGTGAGCTGATGGAAAAGCTGATGCTTGGAGCGGTCGAAACGGGCGACGAGGAAGTAATCGTCGATAAAAAAGAAACGCGAATCGACCAGAATTTTATCAAACAAATTAACCGCAAGCTGGGTCCCGGCTATAAAGGTAATTTAAGACTATCCGATGAAAAACAGGACATAAGAGCAGGATTTATTTTGAGGCGCGGCAAGATAAAAAATAATGTTTCTCTTGATGTATTACTGGCTCAGGCACGCAAAGCTCTGGAAATTGAACTGGCAAAAGAATTGTTCGGGCAGACAAGAGGCCGTAACAACGAGGCCAAAAAGAAAAGCAAACCGAAAGCAAATCTGGAGACAAAATATCAGACTGCATAGTTTAACGCACAACGGCGTATGAATCGGCCGAAGGTGTCAGGCGTTATGCAAACAATATGAGATATGAGAAATGATTGCAGCAGGAGAACAAGCCATTGTTGATTTTTGTACGTATCCGCCTGTCGGTGAAGACGACTGGCAGTATGCGTTTGCAACAGCCCGGATACGTGCGATGGAGACACAGATGCTGAGCAGAGGAATTTTTCAAGACATGGCTAATGCGGCGAACTTCGAAGAGGCTGCGGATTTACTAACAGCGAGCGAGTACTCGCTGGGGCAAAAAAAGAATATCAGGGAGATGGAGAATATTTTACGGCAGCGAAGGAGTGCAGTGCGGGAACTGTTTGCAGATTTGATGATTGATAAACGAATCGTAGAGCTGTTCCGGACGCGGGCGGATTTTGCAAATATGCGGCTGGCACTTAGACGGACACTTACGGAAAAGCCGTTAGGGACGGATTACATTGAGGACGGGAATGTAGATGCCGAGCAGTTCGAAGAGGTTTTTGAAAAAGAAAATTACAGCCTGTTCCCCGAGTATATGCAGGAGGCGGTGGAACGAGCGGTCCTTGCATATTATCAAAATAAGGACATACGCCAGATTGATTATGCGGTCGACAGCGTTCAGGCAGAATATAACCTGAAAAGAGCACAAGAATTAAATAGTGTTTTTCTGTTGGGACTGTTCAGGATACAGATTGATTTGACAAATATACGCACGATGTTACGTCTTAAATATACCGAATCCGAGCAGCGTAACGTATTTCCAGCAGGCGGGTATCTGACAGCAGACCAGCTTAAACAGGGTCTGGACAGCGAGTATGAAACGTTAGGGGCGTTATTTTTTGCAACGCCCCACCATCACACTGTCGAGGCAGGCGCCGGTTACTTAGCAAGGGAGGAATCTTTTTTAGGGGCGGAGCGCCGATGCGAGGATTATTTAACGCGTTTTTTAAAAAGTACCTCACAGATTACAGCCGGTCCTCAACCGGTTATAGCTTATTTGTTAATGAAAGAGAATGAGATTCGCACGGTGAGATTGATACTGACAGCGAAGAAAAATTCTCTTGATACAAAACTGATTTTAGACCGTATTTCGTGAAAGAGAAATAGAATCACGGGATATAAGCGACAAGAGACGAAATTATGGAAGGTAAAGTTGCAGTATTAGGCGATGCGGATTTTGTGATGCCTTTTTCGGCGCTCGGGCTTGATACGTTCTCAGTAGAAGGCGGACGCGAGGAAGTAGCCGAAACAGCCGGCAGGATAATCGAGGACAAATACGCCCTGCTTATAGTAGCTGAAAACATAGCGCCGGCGGCCCAGGAGGTTCTTTCCGCCCAGCAAAATATACCGCTTCCCTGTATCGTGGTGGTTCCATTTACCACTGAATCCGAGGATTTTGCGACCAAAGCCCTTGGCGAGGTTTTAAAGATGGCTACAGGTATCAACATTCTGCAAAACAATTAAAAAAAGGTTTTTATAATGAGTGAAACAAGAAAAGGAAAAGTAGTAAAAGTTGCAGGCCCGGTTGTAGTTGCCGAGGGGATGGCAGGCTCACGAATGTATGACGTTGTCCGTGTGAGCGAACAGAACCTGATAGGTGAAATCGTAGAACTTCATGGTGATTTGGCGTCGATACAGGTTTATGAAGAAACAGTAGGCATCGGGCCGGGAGAACCGGTGGTTGATACCGAGGCGCCTTTGAGTGTTGAACTTGGGCCTGGGCTTATTGAAAGTATTTATGACGGCATCCAAAGACCTCTGAACCGGCTGTATGAAGCCGAAGGAGATTTTATGAGCAGGGGCAGTGCGATGCCTGGTCTGGATAGAGAAAAGAAATGGCATTTTACTCCGACAATAGAAGCAGGAACAAAGGTAACCGGCGGCGATATCATAGGCGATGTTCAGGAAACAAAACTTGTTGTCCATAAGATTATGGTCCCTCCCGGAATAAGCGGGACGCTGCAGACAATAACCGAAGGAGAGTACACCGTTGAAGAAACAATCGGTACAGTAGCGGCAGAGGACGGCGTGCAAACCGAGCTTAAACTTATGCAAAAATGTCCGGTTCGTGACGCTCGTAGCGTAAGAAGCAGGCTGGCGCCAAATAAAATCCTCGTTACAGGTCAGCGTGTTATCGATAGCTTCTTCCCAATCGCCAGAGGCGGGACAGGCTGTGTGCCCGGACCCTTCGGAACGGGCAAGACAGTGGTTCAGCACCAGTTGGCCAAATGGGTTGACGCCGATATTGTTGTTTACGTCGGCTGTGGTGAGCGCGGCAATGAAATGACCGATGTTTTGAACGAGTTTCCCGAATTGAAAGACCCGTACAGCGGAGAGCCGCTGATGAAACGTTCTGTACTTATCGCAAACACATCAAACATGCCGGTTGCAGCACGAGAGGCATCGGTCTATACGGGCATTACCATAGCGGAGTATTTCCGTGATATGGGTTACACGGTTGCTTTGATGGCCGACAGTACGAGCCGGTGGGCCGAGGCTATGCGCGAGATATCGACCCGTCTGGAAGAGATGCCGGCAGAAGAGGGGTATCCAGCGTATCTTGGTGCACGTATTGCATCATTCTACGAGAGGGCCGGGCGAGTTCAGTGCCACGGCAATCCCGAGCGTGAAGGCGCTTTGTCAATTATCGGAGCGGTAAGCCCGCCGGGCGGTGACTTGTCGGACTCGGTTGTGCAGGCGACTTTGCATGTGGTCAAGGTTTTCTGGTCGCTTCAGGGAAGACTTGCTTACCAGAGGCATTTTCCGGCGATTGACTGGCTGACAAGTTACTCGTTCTATAAACAATACCTGAAAGAGTGTTTCGAAGATAAAGAGCAAGGACTTGCGATGGAAGATTTGACTGTTAAAGCGATGGCTTTGCTTGAGCAGGAATCTGGCCTTCTTGAGATTGTTCGGCTGGTCGGGGCAGAGGCCCTGTCACCTGCGGACAGACTTGCCCTTGAGACTTCCCGGTCAATCCGGGAAGACTACCTGCATCAGAACGCATTCCACGATGTGGATACCTTTACCGATTTGACAAAACAGTACGAGATGTTAAAGACTATCCTGCACTTCCACAACCAGGGGCTGGCAGCAATTGAGGCCGATGTTGACACTGAAGAAATATTTAAGATCGAGGTGCGCGAGCAAATCGCAAGGGCAAAATATATCCCGCAGGAAGAGATAAACAAAATCGCTCAAATACGGGAAACGATTGATGAGCAAATGAAAAGTCTGCAAGCAAGTGCAAAGTATGCATAATACGAAGCATGAGATAGGAGTTTGAAATGCTAAAGGAATATCAGACAGTCAGTAGTATTTACGGGCCACTGATGTTGATTGAGAGCGTCGATGAAGCTAAGTTCGGCCATATTGTCGCCGTTGAGCTTGGCGACGGTTCGGTACGTCACGGCCAGGTGCTTCAGGTGGAGAACGATAAGGTTCTCATCCAGGTTTTCGAAGGCACTGAGGGCATTGATGTCAGCAACAGCACTGTCCGCTTTTTGGGCAAGCCTCTGGAACTGGATGTATCACCGGAGCTTTTGGGGCGTGTTTTCAGTGGGCTTGGTGAGCCGAAAGACGGTGGGCCGGCCATTATTCCTGAAAAGTCTCTGGATATTAACGGCAACCCTATTAATCCTTATGCCCGTGATTATCCCAACGAGTTTATCCAGACCGGCATATCAACGATTGACGGTTTAAATCCTCTCGTTCGCGGCCAGAAACTGCCGGTATTTTCGGGCGCGGGGCTGCCTCACGACCAGATAACCGCTCAACTGGCCCGACAGGCAACGGTGCTGGGCAAAGGTGAGGAGTTTGCAGTAGTATTTGCGGCGATGGGGATAACATTCGAAGCGGCTCAATTCTTTATCAATGACCTGCAGGAGACCGGGGCAATTGAGCGGGCGGTAATGTTTGTCAATTTAGCAAACGACCCGGCAATTGAGCGAATAGCTACGCCGAGATTTGCACTTACGGCGGCTGAGTATTTAGCGTTCGAGTTAGATATGCACGTTTTGGTAATCCTGAATGATATGACAAACTACTGCGAGGCCCTTCGAGAGATTAGCGCAGCAAGAAAAGAGGTTCCCGGACGGCGCGGGTATCCGGGTTATCTCTATACCGACCTTGCAACGGTTTATGAGAGGGCCGGTCGAATCAAAGGCAAAAAGGGCTCCATTACGATGGTGCCGGTATTGACAATGCCCGAGGACGACAAGACCCACCCTGTACCGGACCTGACCGGCTATATTACCGAAGGACAGATTATTTTATCGAGGTCGCTCCACAGAAAGGCAATTTCCCCGCCGGTTGACGCCCTACCGAGCCTTTCAAGGCTTAAAGATAAGGGTATCGGTGAAGGCAAGACCCGTGAAGACCATGCCGACCTTTATAACCAGCTTTACGCAGCCTACGCACGGGGCAAAGAATCGCAGGAACTGGCGACGATTATGGGCGAGGCGGCGCTTTCGGCAGAAGATAAGAAATATATGACTTTCGCCGACAGATTCGAGGCTGAATATGTTTCACAGGATTATTATGAAAATCGAACTATTGAAGAGACCCTCGACCTTGGGTGGGAACTTCTGAGTATGTTCGAAAACGTCGAGCTAAAGCGTATCGATATCAAACTCATAGAAAAATATATGCCGAAATTCCGCAATAAAGCGGTCGGTAAAATGGAAGTAGAAACAAAGCAAGAGGAAGAAGCAGCATTAAAGGAATCTTAATAAATGCTTGCTAATGTCAATGCAACACGAATGGAACTGCTTCGGCTGCGACGGCGCGTCGGCCTGGCCAGCCGGGGACACCGTCTGCTTAGCGAAAAACGAGATGAGATTTCACGTCAGTTAATAAAAATCGCCAATGAAATTAAACCTTTGCGCGAGCGTGTTGAAAAAGAACTGCTTGAGACATTTCAGCGTTTTATGTTGGCGCGTGCGACGATGGAGCCGGAAGATATAAAGGCCGCCCTTGAAGTTCCGACAAAGAAGTTCAGCCTGGCTGTTAAATTCGCCAGTATAATGAACGTTAAAGTGCCGCACCTGACCAAGGAAATGGAAGGAGAGATTATTTGTTACGGCTTTGCTACGACTTCGGGTGAGATGGATGTGGCTTTGAT
>CAZIKS010000218.1:0-5853 GCA_964539795.1 uncultured Pirellulales bacterium | reverse complement strand
CACAACGGCTTTAAAGAAAAATTATCCTGATAAACCGAAAACAAAAACTTTCTTTACAGCTTTATTCTATGTCTATTATCGGACAACACCAATCCAGTTCATACTATCTCTTCCGTAAAATCCCTCTTAACGGCCGAAAAATTCCATATTTTTAAAGATTGTGTCAAGACGCCTTTGTTTTAAATCGATAATAAATAAAAGGACGGCTCTATGAAATTGTTTCGGAGTTCGCACAATGAACATTAGGTATGTTATTTCAACTATGATATTCTGGTGGCGCGAAAACCGCCTTTCTTTTGAGCAGGAATGCGAATTCATTAGGTCTATGGGCTTCGGTGTCGAATTATGGCCGAACATAAAAGGCTATGACGAATGTCGTTACGACAGAAGAAACTGGACAAGGCTAACCAGTGCCACCGAGGGTATGCTCGTCTCTATACACTCTCGAAATGACGACCCTACACTCGAGCAGTGGAGTGAGCAACTCGAGTGTGCAAAACTACTTAACGCAAATATTGTAACTGACTTACGAAGTTTCGGCGTCCCGGAAGGCCCTGAAGTTGACGGCTGTGATTTCTCCACCGAGGTCGTCAAAATGGCACAGGAAAATAACGTCAAATTGTGCATCGAAACCGGAAACCTCCGAAAACTCACCAGAATCGGGAAAAAATTTGATTCTGTTTACTATTGTCTCGATGTCGGCTACGCCAATCTCGACCCTGAGCATACGTTCAGCCAATATGTTGACCAGCTCAGTAGCAGAGTTGCACATCTGCATCTGACTGACAATTACGGCCAGACGGACGACCATGAGCCTCCCGGCCTCCGAGGCGGAATAACACGTCAAAACTGGGATTATCTGCTGAATGCCTTGCGAAAATACGATAATGATATAGTGGGCTCCCTTGAGATGTGCCCTTGTATGCCCGCGGTAATGGTACGTCAGGCAAGCGAGTTTTTGTTTGACGAATTGAAATGGCCAAACAAGCCTCACAAACACCCCGGCTATCCGGCTATCGTCTATAATCCGACATAAATTACTGCGAGACCGTTAAAATCCGTATACTGGTCTTAGCTCCTCTTCGGTTGGAAGGTGGTCGTAGTAATCGCCTTTTGGGCCGATGTAGTTTGGACCGCTTCTTTTAAGCCGTATAGGGATTTTTGAGCCATTACTGTTGGTAATCCAAACGGTCACGACATTTTGCTCGGCCCGGAGCGAATCTATTTCAGCCTGTGTTTGTTTCTTGTCGCCTTCATTGCCGACCATATAACCGCCGGCACCGCCGACGGCTGCACCGACTAAAGCGCCTTCAGCGGTATTTCCAGACTGATGCCCGACTATTGCACCGATTCCGGCGCCGGCAAGAGCGCCCAAACCGGCCCCTTTCTGCGCTTCGCTGCCGCTCTCACAACCCCCCGTAACTACAAAACCAAAACCCAAAGCGACTACTATCAAACCTGTTACTAAATTTTTAACCATTTTTACACCTCCATAACTAATAATAATGATATAGAAAGGTTATTGTTCACCATAAATTACACTTTTTAACGTTTTATCACTCACCAACAGAAAAAATTAAGCCAAATAACCACCCAGTCTTACGAAAATTACGCAGTTAAAGTTCTATCGGCTCATTATCACAAAAAACTTCAAACAGCCCAGGAAACTCAAATTTACAGCTAAAACGGTTAAACTAATTTTGTCTTACCCGGCACCGCTACCGGCCGCATCGGCAAATCACCGAACTCATATTTCGGCGGGCTGAGGTCAAGCTTCGAGGCATTCATAACCCAGTCCCAACTTAGCGCCCGGCCGGTATAAGCGCTCATTCGCCCCATTATCGCAGTCATTGTGCTTTCCGCGACCCGTCGCCCTTCGTTTAGAGGATTACCTCCACGAATGCTCGCTATCAGGTCCGTATGCTCCTGAACGTATGGATTTGGCGATTCGCCTTCAAATTTATAAGCGTTCTGACCCTCGATAAATCCAACGGAGCCATCTGTGTATGTCGAACCCTTTGTGCCGATTACTCTTTCCGATACCTGGCGGATACACCCTTCGGTCTGGCGACACATACTCAATACCCGGGCTCCATTGGGATATTCGAATTCAATAGCGAAATGGTCGAATACATTACCGAATTCCGGGCCGGTGCGCACCTCTCTGCCGCCGACGCCCATAGCTTTAATCGGATGCGAGCCTATCGCCCAGTTGACTACATCAATGTTATGAACGTGCTGCTCGACGATATGGTCGCCTGAAAGCCATACTAAAAACAGCCAGTTGCGAATCTGATACTCCATATCGGACCAGCCAAGCTTTTCCTTGTTAATTAGATTATCTTTCGCCGCTTCAAGCCACAGCCCCTCCATGTTCCAGTAGCACTGTGCGGCGACAATCTCACCGATATCCCCCTTATGAATTCTCCTGATAATCTCCAGATAATGCTCCTGATGCTGCCGCTGCGTGCCTGCCACAATCGCCAGACCTTTCTGTTCAGCAGTTTCTGATATGGCGATTATCGAGCGGATACCACCTGGGTCAACAGCAACCGGTTTTTCCATAAATACGTGTTTGCCGGCCTCTATTGCTGCTTTGAGGTGTATCGGCCTGAAGTGAGGCGGTGTAGCAATGATGACCATATCCACATCATCACAGGCTACAACCTTCTTATATGCGTCAAAACCTACAAAGCAGGTTTCTTCGGTCACTTTTAACTTGTCGGCGGGCAGTTTATCCTCTTCCAGCCTGTCTTTAATTCGGTTGATTCCCTTATCCAGACGATCCTGGAAAAGCTCGCCTATTGCCACAATTTCGACACCCTCGGACGACTTGATACAGTCTACTGCCGCGCCGCTGCCGCGTCCACCGCAGCCTATTACCCCAACGCGCATTTTATCAGAGCCGGCGGCGAAGATTTTGCCTGTTCCTGAAAGCATCGCTGCCATTGATACCGCTGCCGATGTTTTAATAAAGTCTCTGCGTGAAACTTCTCCAGCTTTTTTGTTTAGTTTCTTTTGCATTAATAAGTCCTTTCGATTGATGTATCTTTTAAACAAGTTTTGTCTTACCCGGCACTGCTACCGGTCGTACCGGCAAATCACCGAACTCATATTTCGACGGCGTAAGGTCGAGCTTCGAAGCATTCATTACCCAGTCCCATTTTATCGCCCGGCCGGTATAGGCGCTTGTTCGGCCCAATATGGCCGTCATTGTGCTCTCAGCGACGCGACGTCCTTCATTAAGGGGTTTATTTGTGCGAATAGACGCAATGAGGTCGGTATGTTCCTGGACATAGGGATTGGGATTCGGGCCGTCATACTTGTATGCGTTCTGTCCTTCAATATATCCCAGTGCCCCATCAGTGTACAAGGAACCTTTTGTGCCCACTACTCTCTCCGATACCTGGCGGTGGCAGCCTTCGATTTGCTGGCACATACTCAGAACCTTTGCGCCATTTGAATATTCATACTCAATCGCGAAATGGTCGAAAATGTTGCCGTATTCCGGGCCGATGCGTACTTCTCTGCCGCCAACACCCATTGCCTGAATTGGGTGCGAACCTATCGCCCAGTTGACAGCATCGATGTTGTGAAGGTGCTGCTCGACAATATGGTCGCCGCATAGCCATACAAAAAAGAACCAGTTTTTACACTGCCACTCCATATCGGTCCAGCTCGGCTGTCTTTCCCTGATGCCCCAGGGCGCCATATTTCCTGAATTCCAGTAACATTCAGCCGCGACAATCTCTCCTATTTGGCCGCTGTGAACTCGCTTCATAAGCTCAAGGTAATGCGCCTGATGATGGCGCTGAGTGCCCGCTACAACAGACAGGCCTTTCTGCTCAGCTAATTGCGATGAGGCAATCACCGAGCGTACCCCTACAGGGTCAACGCCAACCGGCTTTTCCATAAATACATGTTTTCCGGCTTCAACGGCGGCCTTTAGATGTTCAGGTCGAAAGTGAGGCGGGGTCGCTAAAATCACCATATCCACATCACAGGCAATAACCTTTTCATAGGCATCAAAACCCACAAAGCAGGTATCATCTGTAAACTTCATCTTTTCAGGGGGCAGTTTCTCCTCAGCCATTTTTTCCTTAAACCTTTTGATTCCCATTTCCAGGCGGTCCTCGAAAAGTTCCCCTAATGCTGTAATCTCGACGCCATCGGCGGATTTGATACAGTCTATCGCAGCGCCGCTGCCGCGACCACCAAAACCGATTACGCCGACGCGGATTTTATCAGAACCGGCGGCGCGCAACTTACCCGTGCCTGAAAGCATTGCCGCCACCGATATAGCAGCCGATGACTTAATGAAATCTCTGCGTGAAACTTCACCTGTTTTTTTGCTTAGCCTTTTTTGCATTATTAGCCCTTTCGTTCGGTATATCTTTTTAGATAAGTTTTGTCTTGCCCGGAATTGCTACCGGCTGTACCGGCAAATCGCCAAATTCATATTTTGGCGGGCTGAGGTCCAACTCCGAGGCGTTCATTGCCCAGTCCCAGCTCAGTGCCCGACCGGTATAGGCGCTCATCCGGCCCATTATCGCCGCCATCGTACTTTCTGCAACGTTGCGTCCTTCGTTCAACGGCTCGCCGTTGCGAATGCTCTTGATTAAATCCGTGTGCTCCTGAATATAGGGGTTTTTCTCGGATTTCTCAAACTTGTATGCCTTAGGCCCCTCTATTCTGCAGGGCGCACCGCCGCCCGCCAGCCATGCCTTGCCTTTTTCTCCCACAATTGTCTCCGAGATTCGTTCGGTGCAGCCGGTCATCTGCCGACACATGCTCGTTACCCGGACGCCGTTTGGATACTCAAACTCAACGGCGAAATGGTCAAAGATATGTCCAAACTCCGGACCTGTTCGCTGCTGCCGGCCGCCCATACCGAGAGCCTGCACAGGGTGTGCCTGAAGCGCCCAGTTGATGATGTCTATATTGTGAACGTGCTGCTCGACGATGTGGTCGCCCGAAAGCCACGTGAAGTAATACCAGTTCCTGCACTGCCACTCCATATCCGACCATCCCGGCTGTCGCAGCACCGCCGGATAATAATTATAATCTCCTATCCAGTAGCACTGTGCAGATACAATCCCTCCGATGTTAACGGTGTGAATCCGCTTTATGGTCTCAAGATAGCTTTCCTGATGCCGCCGCTGGGTTCCGGCTACTATGGCCAGCCCCTTTTGTCTTGCTGTCTCCGAGGAAGCAAGTACCGAACGGATGCCTGCCGGGTCCACCGCAACCGGCTTTTCCATAAACACGTGCCTGCCCGCCTCTATTGCCGCCTTCAGGTGTGCCGGCCGGAAGTGAGGGGGGGTAGCTAAAATCACCATATCCACATCACAGGCTATGACCTTTTTATAGGCGTCAAAACCTACAAAGCATGTTTCTTCGGTAACTTTCAGCTTATCTGCAGGCAGTTTTTCGTCAGCCAGTTTTTTCTTGATTTTATCGATTCCGTCCTCCAGACGGTCTTTGAAAAGCTCGCCAATCGCTGCAATCTCGACACCGTCAGCAGACCTGATACAGTCGAAGGCCGCTCCGGTACCGCGTTTTCCGAAGCCGATAACACCTACACGGATTTTGTCGGAGCCTTCAGCAAATACTTTGGCCGCTGGTGAAAACATCGCAGCCAGCGATACAGCAGTTGAGCTCTTAATAAAGTCTCTTCGAGAAACTCCGTCTGCTTTTTTGTTTGCTTTGCCTGCCATTAGTAATTCCTTCCGATTTTAAGTAGTTGTGAAATTATTTCTTAAAAAATTTCTGCTAAAAGTCGTCACAGGCCCGATAGGCCTCTATTACCGCTTTTTCACCATCTTTGCCGGGTCTGCTGTTGCCGTGCTCCAT
>CAZIKS010000217.1:0-5854 GCA_964539795.1 uncultured Pirellulales bacterium | reverse complement strand
GTATATCTTCGACTGCCTGGCCGCGTGCATAAGAGCCGAAAAGGACTATCATTCGCACATCCGGCACTTTTTCAAGGATGATATCTCTTATAATTTCCAGCTCATCCTGTTTTTGTTTCGGCAGATGTGCTAGAGACTTCTTCATAGGCTGATACTATAGCATTTTAAGACAAAGCTACAAGGCTTTATTTGGATTTGAGATTGCTATTGGCTGCGGAGGTAAGCATTCGGGTCATACCGTGTTTCGCAGGTGTGCAGCACCGGAGAAAATAAGAATATTTCGAACGGCAGGCCGCAACAGTTGCAATCCCTCAAATAAATGTAAACTGAGCGAAAAATGGGTTTCGGCGTAACAAAAGTATTGACTCGTATGCCCTATATATGTTAAAATACGTAGAATGGGACAATCTTTGGTCTCGCAAAATGACAAAGCCGTGCTTAGCGGCCCTACCCTTAGTGAGGAAGGAGTGAAAAGTGTTTAATTATCTGAAGATTTCATTACTATTGCTTATATTGACAACAATTTTTTCCAGCTCGACCCGGGCGGAATGCCCGCCGGGAGACCTTGATGACAACTGCAGGGTTAATTTGGAAGACCTCAGAATCTTCGCCGAGCAATGGCTGAGCAAGGAAAGCACACAGGCCAACCTGGATGGTATGGGAGGAATAAATGCTTATGATTACGCCATACTGGCAGAGGACTGGCTTAAAAGGGGCATACCGCTAAGAATCAATGAGTTTATGGCCTCAAACAACAGCGTATATGAAGACCCGGACAATCCCGGGGAATATTCGGACTGGATAGAAATATACAACGCCGGCGACGAGGCCATCGATATGAGCGGGATGTACATTACGGACAACCTGAATAATCCGACACAGTGGCAGATACCCGGCGGAGTAATACTTGACGACGATGATTATCTTGTTATTTTAGCTGACCTTCTGGATTACCAGGGCGCCGCCCTTCACACTAACTTCAAGCTTGGCGCCGGCGGTGAACAGATAGGGCTGTTTCATTCCAACGGCACTACAGAGATTGATAGTATCGACTTTGACCAGGTAGAGCAATACACCGATATTTCCTACGGCCTTGACGCCAATGATACACTGCGCTTTTTTGGTATTCCGACGCCGGACGCCCAAAACAATGATGCCTACTTAGGCCTTGTGGCCGACACCACGTTCAGCAGGGACCGCGGCTTTTATGACACGTCTTTCAGCGTAGAGCTTGAGTGTGAGACCCCCGGCGCAGACATATACTACTCGGTTGATTTCAGCAAGCCCGACCAGGTAACCGGCACGGAATATACAGGCCCGATTAGTGTTACCCAGACTACGAGTATTCGTGCGATGGCATTTAAGCCCGGCTGGAAACCAACCAACGTCGATACGCATACATATATTTTCCTTGATAATGTAGCAAACCAGAATACAGCTCAGGCAGTAGCCAGAGGGTTTCCCGATCCCTGGGACATGATACAAGAAGAGGGTTGGCCTTTTTTTCCTGATCCTCCTTATACCATGGATGACGTGCCGTCTTACTATGATGTCGACTCTACTTTGAACGGCAGCGTGGCAGACTTCAAGCAGCAATTGAAGGCGATTCCGACGATGTCGATTGTTACGGAGATGGACGATATGTGGAAGTGGGACCAGGGCTATTACGTCAATAGCTGGATCCATGGGGGCGTTGTCTGGGAACGAGAGGCCTCGGTTGAATATTTTGACGCTACAGGCAATGAAGAGTTCCAGATCAATTGCGGTATTCGTGCGCAGGGTAACCAGAACCGAAAAACAGGACCTGATAGAACCCCCAAGCATTCGATGCGGCTGCGTTTCAAGAATGATTACGGGCCGAGCAAGCTGAGGTATCCGCTGTTTAAGGATTCTGACGTGGATACTTTTGATTCGATAACTCTTCGCGGGGGCTGCGCAGATTCCTGGCACCAATATGGCGCAGGAAGAGCATCATACACTCGGGATGCCTGGGCTCATCGGTCGATGCACGAGGTGGGCCAGTATGCCCCTCACGGCAATTACGTTCATCTTTATCTTAACGGTCTCTACTGGGGCCTGTACAACCCGGTAGAGCGTCCCGATGCATCATTTTACGCTGAGCACGTCGGTATCGGCGAAAGAGAAGAGTGGGAGGCAAACAATCAAGGCGACCCCATGGGCGATGACACGCCGGCAGACCTTGTCGTCTGGAACACCATCGCGGGTATGTGCACGGGCACGTTCCTTAGTACTACCTTCAATGATACCCAGTATGATGACCTTAGTGAATGGCTTGATATGACATCATTATGTGATTATTTGCTGGTGAACTTTTATAGCGGATGTGCGGACTGGGGTAAATGGAACTTTTACGCCGGCGCCCTGCCGGGCGAGCCGGGCCAGCCGCCGTTAATCAAGCTTCGTTTTTCCACGTGGGACGCCGAAGAGAGTATCGGTCTGTGGGGCCCCCCGTGGGATTCTACCGGCCCCTGTTTGGGACACGATTGCCCTAATCCTGAAGATGATAGAGGTGTAATTAGAATTTACAGTCGTTTGATGGGCAACGCCAAGTTCCAGGCTTTATTTGGCGACCGCGCTTACAAGTGGCTCTACAACGGAGCCCCACTTGACAACCAGAACTGTATTGACCGCTGGCTCGGGTTGGCTGCAGAAATTTGGGATGCCATCGCAGGCGAATCCGCCCGTTGGGGCGACGTTGACGGTTTGGGCGCCACTCAGTCGAGTTGGCAGTGGTGGATGGGCGATATAGCCGATGGTTTCTTTTTTGGTTCACGCAGAGATACCGTTATCGGCCAGTTGCGAAGTCGAGACCTGTATCCGAGTATCGACCCCCCGATTTACAGCCAGCACGGCGGATACGTTTCAGCCGGTTACAGCCTGACAATGACAAATCCAAATGGCTCCGGAACTATTTATTATACCCTCGACGGCAGCGAGCCGCGGGACAGCGGGACCGTATATAGCGGCGCTATCACCTTGAACGAAAGCACGCTTGTCAAGGCACGAGTGCTTAAAAGCAGTGAATGGAGCGCTTTGAATGAAGTGGCCTTTGGTATCGGTCCTATTGCCGATAACCTTCGTATAACCGAGATGATGTATCATCCGGCCGATGCGCCTTTAGGTGACCCCAACGCTGAATTTGTCGAGGTCAAAAATGTAGGCGGAACCGCTTTGAAACTGAACCTGGTTAAATTCACTGAAGGAATCCATTTCACATTCCCGAGTATGACACTTGGTGCCGGCGATTACGCCATAGTCGTCAAGGATGCGATGGTATTTACCGCCGAGTATCCGACCTTCAGCGGCGTCATTGCAGGCGAATATATCGGCAGCCTGGATAACGGCGGTGAGCGGGTCCGGCTGGAAGATGCCGTCGGCGGAACGGTCCTGGACTTCAGGTATAATGACGGGTGGCGTCCGATTACCGATGGCGTTGGCTATTCCCTGACCGTCATGGATGAGACTGAGACCGACCCGAGTATGTGGAACGATAAACAGGGCTGGGACGCAGGCACGTATATCGGCGGCACGCCGGGCGAGTTCGATGACGGCCCGCGTACGGGCGATATAGTGATTAACGAGGTACTGGCTCATTCGAATTATCCTCCCGGTGACTGGATTGAGCTGCACAATACCACCGCTTCGCCAATCGATATAACCGGCTGGTTCTTGAGCGACAGTGATGCCAACCTGCTGAAATACGAGATACCATCAACCTCGATACCGGCCAACGGCTATGTTGTATTCACCGAGGACGACCATTTCGGCGGCGAGTTCGCCCTGAGCGAAAACGGCGAGACGGTTTACCTGACATCCGGTTTTGACGGTTACGGTCATTTGACCGGCTACCGCAGGACCGAAGACTTCGACGCTTCTGAAGGCGATATATCTTTCGGCCGTTATGAAAAGAGCGACGGCACGCATAACTTTGTGGCGATGGCTTCGCAGACACGGGGTTCTGTCAACTCCGGCCCGAAGGTAGGGCCTGTAGTTATTAACGAGATTATGTATCATCCGGACATCGTCGGCACAGCCGAATTTGTGGAGCTTTACAATATTACCGGCTCGACGGTGCCCCTGTATGAGTATGACTCTGGTGTTGGTCAGAACATTCCGTGGAAGTTCACCGATGACGGCGGGATAGATTGTAATATGCCGCCGGGTACGAACATACCAGCCGGCGGCTACCTGCTGCTTGTTAGGGATTTGGTGGACTTCGAGGCTGAGTACAGCGCTCCGGGTGGTATTCAGCGTGTTGAATGGCCTTTGGGCAAGCTGAGTAACGCCGGCGAGAAGTTGGAGATTGCCATGCCCGGCGACCGGAACGAACTTACCGGTGAGCGTTATTACATCCGCATTGACAGAGTGGTTTACAGCGACGGTTTCCATCCTGAAGGCGAGGACCCGTGGCCGACTGAGCCTGATGGCCAGAACGGCGATGGTTCGTCGCTGCACCGCAAGGTACCCGGCAATTACGGCAATGACGTAATCAACTGGGAGGCCCTTGCTCCGACTCCCGGCACGTAATATCTCGATAAAAAGATTGAAGCTAATAAACAGACCCGGCAGCGGCAAACTCGGCCGCCGCCGGGTCTTTATTTTGCCGTCGGGGCTTTTGAGGCGATTTAATAAATGAGATATTGCTTAAGTTCTGAGCTTCAACTTTATATTCAGGCAATCCATTTTTCCTGTGCTGCTCTCAGTAAACTGCGGACAGGCAAATTGCGGGGGCAGTTCATCTCACACCGGCCACAGTCAATGCAGCCTTTGATAGTAGCGGCGGCGGGAATGTCCTGGTAGGTTGAGGCGGCATAGTTGAGCAGTGCCGGTTCTCTGGAATAATAAGTTACGCATCGCATAATTTCCTGAATTTGGATATTTTGCGGGCATGCCAGGCATTTACCGCAGGCCCCACAGGCAGCCGCATCAAGGCGTGCCTGTTTGTTGGCTTCCTTTGATCGGCTGGTTCTTGCCGCCTCTAAATAAGCATTGAGGTCTTTTATAGAATTGATACCCTTTAGGACGGTAGATATTTTGCCGTCAGCGAGAGCGGCAGCAATGGCCTTTGGTATGTCTTTGGTCTCAATCCCCTGGCCGGTTTTCATAGACATGGTTCCGATATTCTTTTTAACGGCCTGGGCAAGTTCCTTATCGATAGCAGCTTTGTTGGCAGGCTGGTACATAGTGAGAATCACGTCGAAGATACCGGCGTCGATGACTTCACGACAAACCTCGGAAATTTTTTCCGAGTGCACCGTGACACCAAGGGCTCGGACTTTACCGGCTTTTTTGAGTTTTTCGAAGTTTGATTTGATGCTTTCATAGTCGGCGCTTTTGGTCCGGCCGACAACCGGGACTATGGCATCAACGTGGTCGCGTTTGAGTGTTTTGAGGCATGCGTCAATGGTTTTGCCCATTTCCTCAGCAGGGCCGTTATGTTTGAGGAAGTACCAGCACTTGTCCCATAGTTTGGCGAGTGTCTCGGACTGCGCTTCCATCGAGCCGTACCTGTTGCAGCCGTGTACAAGGTTAACACCCTGTCTTATGGCATGTTTGGCAACCGTTGGTTCCCATGGCATACCGCCGAGTGATAACCGCGAGACCAAAAGGTTTGTCCTGCCGAGCGGAATATAAGCCATACCTTCGACGCGGTTTCTGATTTCGTATTTGGATTCGGCGGATGGCTTATCAGGAGTATTTGCATCGGCGGCGTAAAGGGTGTTAAGAAAACTTACCGACAGCCCCCCGCCAAGGGCAGTGGCGCCGAAATTTTTGATAAACTGTCGGCGGTCGATATTCTTTGGGGCATTTTGGGATTTGTTGTGCTTATAGT
>CAZIKS010000216.1:0-5891 GCA_964539795.1 uncultured Pirellulales bacterium | reverse complement strand
GTATCCTCGAAACTTCCAATACACGGTAGTATGCGCTGTAACTTTGTTGCAGCAATGAGTTTGTGCGTTTTGTATATTAGCGAAATGTTCGTTTGGCAGTGGAGTTAGACGATGAGCGAATGGCGAAATTCAAATCATTAACATTTTTTAAGGAGGCTTATCATGTCCTGGAGAAAATTACTTTATTTGACGGCTTTTGTTTTAGTGCTTGTTTCGGCTGGCAACCTTTCTGGTGTGTGCCGGGCCGACTGGCCTGACAATGTGGGGCTGTTGTTCGGCTCACAGGGTATCGAGCCGGGCGACCCTTCGCAGGGGGAGGCCCCGCCGGGAAAAACCAACTGGTATGTCGATGCCGATGCCCCCGGCGGCGGAGACGGCTCGTATGCAAATCCATATAACAGCTTCGAGCAGGTGTGCGGGTATTTGAGCGGCGATAGTTATGTCACCGGACAGATTCGAGGCGGTGACTATCTTTACGTCAAGGGAACATTCAGCGCTTCGAACCACGTCGAAGGCAGTAACAATATGGACATCCACATCGGCAGAGGAATACAGGCCGGCACAGCAGCCGAACCAACCGTGATTAAAAGCTGGCTCGGCAGCCCGCGGGCTGTGTTCGACGGGGAATATATAAAAAATAGTTTAATCCAGTTTCGCTCAACAACTACGGCCGGACACTTTGTAATTCAAAATGTTGAAGTTAAAAGAGCCGCTGGGCGTGGTATAAGTGTAATTGAAAATGTCGCCGGCTGCGAAGTAATCAGCGTGGTAATCCGTGACGGCCACGGAGACGGTATCATGGGGACCGGCGGGGGTATTTTGTTCCGGCTGAATGAGGGCCAGCCTCATTACATTATGCGGAACTCGCTGGTTTATAATAACGATGTAAATCCGGAGGGCGGCACCAATAACAGAGGTGGAATTGCCATTCTGTCGGAAGGGGGCGTACAGACGGGGGCCTCTATAGATATTTATGACAATGAGATTTATGACGAAATACACGCCATACGCCACAAGCATTCCGGGAATGTCATATTCAACGCTTACCATAATATTATTCATGACAGTATGTCCGCCTTTTATGTTCGAATTTATAATGAAAATAACATCCACCATAATATTATCTATGATATGAGCGGGACTGTTTTTCAGCTTGTGGCTGAGAACCAGCAGGGGGACAGGCGTTCGTATATATATAACAATACGGTTTACCAGGCACCCGCTCTACTAAGTACCGGCCGTGATGATGCGCCCGACTGGCGAAGAATAGTCGACCTTAGAGATAATATTTATTATGACACTATCACTACCGGCACCAGTAATGCTGTTATTATTCTGGGCAGATGGTCGATGGACGACTTTGACCTTTCGGACTGGACCAGTACCAACAATGACTATTACTACCTTGCGGGAAGAACGCCCTTTCTTATTCACCACAACGACTTTATAAGCTGGGAAGACGCAGGTGCGTATTTAAACGACCCTGTGATGTATGATTTTGACCCGCAGTTCGTAGATGGGCCGAATCACGATTTTCATCTTCAATCGACATCTCCTGCAATAGGCGCCGCTTCAGATAACGGCGATCTTGGTGCATTGGGCGAAGGCGGCACTCCTCAGCCGCCGGGACAGGCAAGTAACCCAAGCCCGGCCGACAGCGCTACCGATGTCAGCGTAGATACAGACCTTAGCTGGAATTCAGGCTCAGGAGCCACTTCAAGTGATGTGTACTTCGGTACCGATTCAACACCCGATTCTGGCGAGTTCCAGGGCAACCAGACAGCAACAACCTTTGAACCCGGAACAATGTCTAACAATACAACCTACTACTGGCGCATCGACGAGGTCAACGCTCAGGGAACAACTACCGGCAATGTCTGGAGTTTCACAACCGAAGCAGCCCCGACACCGCCCGGACAGGCGAGCAATCCTGACCCGGCTGACAGCGCTACTGATGTGAGCGTTGCCGCCGATTTGAGCTGGACGGCTGGTTCAGGTGCAACAAGCCACGATGTCTATTTCGGTACAAGCAGTCCCGGCTCATTCCAGGGCAACCAGACGGCGACCACGTTTGATACCGGAACAATGGATTACGATACGACTTATTACTGGCGCATCGACGAAATCAACGCTGCCGGTACAACGACCGGGAATGTATGGAGCTTTACTACAACAGCCACTGCACCGACCAGCGAGTGCGATAACTGGCAGACGCTGCATCCGGAATGGATATTCTGCGATGATTTCGAAACTGAGCAGGATTTGAGCGTCAATTATAATGACCGTTCAGAAAATGGTATGTCGGTAACTACAAATGACCCCTTCGACGGCACCTACTCTCTGGAGCAGGAGTATTATATCGGGCAGGTCGATGCCGGCTGGATTACCAAGTTCATTGGTGACAATCCTCATTTAGGGTCACCGGGAGCTAAGCTGGATGAAATCTATTACAGATTTTACCACAAGTTCGAAGACGGATTCACAGGTCTGCCCCCCAAGGTAGCGCAGACCAAGATTTTCATGACTCCCTCCGACTGGACCGGAGGTCTGGCTGTGTATCAATGGATAGGCGGCAACGACCTGCTTGTTGCAGATATAAAAACGTATGATGGAAGCGAGTATATATGGCTTCCAGTTACCAACTCAACGCTGGATTTTTCAGACCCGGCAAACATAGGGACGTGGATTTGCATAGAGGTCAGGGTAGAACTGAACACCGTCGGCCAGAGTGACGGCCAAGTCCAGTACTGGGCCGATGGGGAGCAAATCCTCTATGCGACGGATTTAAACCTGCAGGCGGAAAACAGCAACGGAAAAGGCCTGAATATGGTAATGTGGAATTGCTACTGGAACGCCGGCTCTCCCGCGGTGCAATCAAGATTCTATGACAACCTTGTTATATCCACCGCACCGATTGGCCAATGGACGCCCGGCCCCAGCCTTCCCGGCCAAGCTTCCAATCCCAGCCCGGCTGACAGCGCAGCCGACGTGAGTATTACAGCTGATTTGAGCTGGACGGCAGGCACAGGTTCCACATCAAGCGACGTGTACTTCGGAACAACCAGCCCCGGTACCTTCCAGGGCGACCAGACAGCTACTACCTTTGACCCCGGCGCTTTGGCCAACGATACAACTTACTACTGGCGTATCGACGAGATTAATGCACAGGGCACAACAACAGGTAACGTCTGGAGCTTTATAACGATTGTTGGTGCGCCGGCTCAGGCAACCAACCCAGGTCCTGCCGACAGTGCTGCAAATGTAAGTATAACCGAGGATTTAAGCTGGTCCGCCGGCTCCGGTGCGACAAGCCACGATGTTTACTTTGGCACTTCCAGCCCCGGCTCCTTCCAGGGCAACCAGACAGCTACTACCTTCGACACCGGCACAATGTCCAACGATACGACATACTACTGGCGCATCGACGAAATAAATGCCGGCGGCACAACAACAGGTTCTGTCTGGAACTTTACAACAATCGTCGCAGCGCCGTCTCAGGCAACCAACCCAGGTCCTGCCAACAGCGCTGCAAATGTAGCTGTTGATACCGACCTTAGCTGGACGGCTGGTTCAGGCGCAACTTCTCACGACGTTTATTTCGGTACGAGCAGTCCGGGTTCCTTCCAGGGCAACCAGACAGCTACTACCTTCGACACCGGCACAATGTCCAACAGTACGACTTATTACTGGCGTATTGACGAGGTAAATGCCGGCGGTACTACAGCAGGAAACGTCTGGAGCTTTACAACCATCGTCGCAGCCCCATCTCAGGCCACTAATCCAAGTCCTGCCGACAGTGCTGCAAATGTAAGTATAACCGAAGATTTAAGCTGGACCGCCGGCGCCGGTGCAACAAGCCACGACATTTATTTTGGCACTTCCAGCCCCGGCACGTTCCAGGGCAATCAGACTGCCACCACCTTTGATACAGGTGCGATGTCCAACGATACGACCTATTACTGGCGTATTGACGAGGTCAATGCCGGCGGTACTACAGCAGGAACCGCCTGGAGTTTTACAACCATCGTCGCAGCGCCGTCTCAGGCCACTAATCCAAGTCCTGCCGACAGTGCTGCAAATGTAAGTATAACCGAAGATTTAAGCTGGACCGCCGGCGCCGGTGCAACAAGCCACGACATTTATTTTGGCACTTCCAGCCCCGGCACGTTCCAGGGCAATCAGACTGCCACCACCTTTGATACAGGTGCGATGTCCAACGATACGACCTATTACTGGCGTATTGACGAGGTCAATGCCGGCGGGACAACAGCCGGTTCCGTATGGAGCTTTACTACAATAGTTGAAGCGCCGTCTCAGGCCAGCAATCCAAGCCCGGCCGACAGTGCTGCGGACATAAGTATTAATGCCGACCTTAGCTGGACAGCAGGTTCCGGCGCGACTTCGCACGATGTGTACTTCGGCACTTCCAGCCCCGGTGCCTTCCAGGGCAACCAGACATCTGCTACTTTCGATACAGGTACTATGTCCAATGATACGACATACTACTGGCGGATTGACGAGGTCAACGCCAGCGGCACAACCACCGGTGCCATCTGGAGCTTTACTACAATAGTTGAAGCACCGTCTCAGGCCAGCAATCCAAGCCCGGCCGACAGTGCTGCGGACATAAGTATTAATGCCAACCTTAGCTGGACGGCAGGCTCCGGCGCGACTTCTCACGACGTTTATTTCGGCACTTCCAGTCCGGGCAGTTTCCAGGGCAACCAGACGGCTACAACCTATGACCCCGGTACTATGGCGGAAAGCACAACTTACTACTGGCGCATCGACCAGGTCAACGCAGGCGGCACGACAACAGGCAATGTCTGGAACTTCACCACAATAGTCAGCACAGGTGACCAGATTATTGGCTGGTGGGAACTTGATGAAGGTTCGGGAACAACTGCCGCCGATTCGAGTACTTACGGCAACGACGGCACAATCCTCGGCAGTCTAGCCTGGACCGACGATGCAGAACGCGGCTGGTGCCTCGACTTCCCTGGCAACACTACCGATTACGTGACGATACCTAATGAATCCGACTATGACATCACCGGTAATATGACGGTAATGGCATGGATGAAGGCCGCCTATGTTGACTGGAGAAACTTCTCAACTATTATCGCAAAGGGAAGAGACGGACAAGGAGGTTGGGCGCTGCAAAAAGCCAGCAGAGCAAATGCTATGAGCTTTTGGATTGATGTTACAGGTATGCCGTGGGATGGAATCAAGGCCGGCGTTGGAGTCTTTGACGGACAGTGGCATCACGTCGCAGGAGTATATGACGGGTCAAATGCCTACATATATATAGATGGAGGACTGGACTCTAATTCAGTCACCTGTTCGGGCAGCATAACAACCAATGACTGGGATGTCTATATCGGCCTTAGTTCTGCAGGGATGGACCGTTCGTGGGAAGACCTAATCGATGACGTCCGGGTTTACAATTATGCCCTCACCCAGAGCGATATTAACGATATTTACACAGGCGGCCCGACGCCTCCTGCCCAGGCTTCTAATCCGAGTCCGGGCAACGGCGCTACAGATGTTAGTGTCAGTGCCGACCTTAGCTGGACAGCCGGTTCCGGTGCGACCAGCCATGATGTTTACTTCGGCACGACCAGTCCCGGCGCATTCCAGGGCAACCAGGCTGAAACAACATTCGAACCAGGGATACTGAGTTACGATATCACTTATTACTGGCGCATCGACGAAATCAATACTGCCGGGACAACAACCGGTGCAGTCTGGAGTTTCACAACGGAAGCGGCGCCGCAGCCCCCGGGACAGGCTTCAAATCCTGACCCCGCCGACAGTGCTGCCGATGTAAGTATCAATGCTGATTTAAGCTGGACGGCAGGTACTGACTCGACCTCAAGTGATGTCTACTT
>CAZIKS010000215.1:0-5911 GCA_964539795.1 uncultured Pirellulales bacterium | reverse complement strand
GCTTTCGACTTCCCAGGTTTTGTACCCGCTTATATTCGCCCGCTCTTCTGCGAAGGCAAGGGACCATTCCGCTGGGTAGCCCTGTCCGGTGATCCTGAAGATATTTACGCTACCGATGAGGCGGTGATGACGCTCTTCCCACAGGACAAGCATTTGCACCGCTGGTTGAAGTTGGCGCGTGAGAAGGTACCGTTCCAGGGTTTGCCTGCCCGCATTTGTTGGCTGGGTTATGGAGAGCGCGCCGCGGCTGGCATGGTATTTAACAACCTGGTGGCTGAGGGGATCGTGAAAGCGCCGATCGTGATCGGGCGCGATCACCTGGATGCTGGATCGGTGGCTTCACCCAATCGGGAGACGGAGGGGATGAGAGATGGCAGCGATGCGGTCAGCGATTGGGCCATCTTAAACGCCCTGATCAACGCGGTGGGCGGTGCTACCTGGGTTTCATTTCATCACGGCGGTGGTGTGGGGATCGGGTTCAGCCAGCATGCCGGGCAGGTGATCGTCGCCGACGGCACCCCAGAAGCAGCCCGCCGTTTAGGGCGCGTCCTGACCACAGACCCGGGTCTGGGTATTGTTCGTCACGCTGACGCTGGCTATTCGCTGGCGATCGACGCGGCTAAGCGTCATGGCATTAAGATGCCAATGTTAGATTAACATGTCCAGGTCATCATTCTTTTGGCTGCTGTTGACTGCTGTCGCTATCGTTCTGGTTACAGCGCTGGCGCCGCTTGAAAAGACTTTAGGATCCAGCGCTCGAATAATTTACCTGCACGGCGCCTGGGTGTGGAGCGCCATGATCACTATTCTGGCTGCTGGTGCGGTCGGACTGGCTGCTCTGCTGGTGCGCCGTGAGGGGCTGCATGCCTGGTCGCGCGCTCTGGGACGTGCAGGTATCCTGCTGTGGGTGATCTTTTTACCGATGTCCCTGTACGTCATGCAGATCAGCTGGAACGGTATTTACCTGGACGAACCCCGCTTCCGTATTCCGTTCAACTTTGCTGTTGTGGGGACCACCATGCAGGTTGGACTTTCTTTTTTTAGACCGGTGTGGACATCCCTTGCCAACTTGCTGTATAGCGCAGCATTATACCTGGCGATGCGCAGCGTCGAGACCATCCTGCACCCGGATGCCCCCATTTTAAACACCGATGCAAGGGGAATCCAGTTCTTCTTTGCGGTTTTGGTGATCCTGATATTATTATGGGCATGGCAAATCGCGCGGATGTTTTATCTTTGGGAAACCGGGAGGCACGAAACTATCGGATGAAATCGCAATTTATCAGTAGACTAAAATCCCCCATAACCTTATTTTTACTGCTATTACTGGTAGTGGCACTCTTCACCGCGCTGGGTCCGGCTGAAAAATCGCTGGGGACGAATGTACGGGTGGTGTATCTGCATGGGGCTTGGGTATGGGCTGCGCTGGCTGCATTTTTCGCAGCGGCCGTAGTTGGACTGATCGGGTTGATACTGCGCCGCCATCGGCTGAATACCTGGTCGCGCGCCCTGGGGCGCACAGGATTATTTTTCTGGATAACGTATCTGCCGCTCTCTATGTGGGCCATGCAGACCAACTGGAACGGGCTGTTCCTGGCTGAACCACGCTGGCGGCTGGCAGTGGTCTTCGCCATTGGCGGCCTGGTGCTGCAGATCGGACTATCGCTGGTTGAAAACCCGGCCTGGGCTTCTGCATTCAATTTATTTTATGCCGCCATCCTGTGGATGGCGCTGAGAACCACAGATCAGGTGATGCATCCCTCCTCACCGGTGCTGGACTCCGATGCATGGCGCATTCAGGTCTTTTTCGGCGGGCTGGTTGTACTCACCCTGCTGGTTGCCTGGCAGGTCGCCCGCTGGTGGCATGCTGCCGAAACCCAGACCCCCTGACATATTGTTTCACTGAAACGTTAACCCATTGAAAACCTCATTACGCCTCCAGGTCCTGGCCTTCACAGCGGCGCGCATTGTGCTGAACACCATGTATCGCATGGTGTACCCCTACCTGGCTTTCTTCAGCCTGGGCTTGGAGGTTGACCAGTCTGCACTATCCCTAGCAATCACCGCGCGCGCCGCGTTTGGGGTAATTGGTCCTTTGCTGGCATCGGTTGCTGATTCGCGCGGCCGAAAGGCTGGTATGTTGTTTGGGCTGCTGCTGTTTACGGCTGGTGCCGGGCTGGTGGCCGTGTGGCCCACATTCCCGGCTTTTGTGCTGGCACTGGTGCTCACCCTGTTGGGGAAATACGCCTTTGACCCTGCCATGCAAGCGTACGTGGGAGACCGGGTGCCCTACGAGCGGCGGGGCAGGGTGCTGGCAGTAACGGAACTGGGTTGGTCGCTCAGCCTGGTCATTGGGGTGCTGGGGATGGGTTTGTTGATCAACCGCTACGGCTGGAAAGCGCCCTTCCCTATCTTAGCTATTTTCGGCACACTGGCGTTGGTGGTCCTGGCGTGGATGCTGCCCAGGGACCCTGCCCCGGACAGGAATCAACCAGGTATCTGGCGGAACCTGCGCACAGTGCTAGTTTTCACTCCCGCGCTGGCTGGACTTTTCCTCAGTTTTTGGGCCAGCGCAGCGAATGAAGTGATCAACCTGGTATTTGGTCTTTGGATGGGGGATAGTTTCCAACTGCAGATTATCGGCTTGGGGATTGTAGCGCTTTTTATTGGGTTGAGCGAATTGGGTGGTGAGACGCTCGTGGGGATCCTGACAGACCGGGTGGGTAAACCGAGCGCCATCGGTGCCGGGTTGGTATTGAATAGCATGGCAGTTTTGCTGCTGCCCTTACTGGGTTTTACCCAGTACGGTGCGCTGGTGGGATTGTGCCTGTTCTACGTCACATTCGAATTTACTCTGGTCAGCAGCATCCCCATGATGACGGAGATCATGCCGGCGGCACGCGCAACTTTGATGGCTGTAAATATTGCAGCGCTCTCCCTTGGACGAGCGTTGGGCGCGTTGATCGCTCACCCGCTGTATGAATGGGGGCAAAACACGGGTTCTTTGCCTGAAGGTCTACCCGGGATCATGGTCAGCGCCCTGGTTGTGGTGCTTTTTAATGCCTTTGCCTTACTGGCGCTGCGCGTCCTAAGACGTACGATCACATCTTGAAGCCAGCCCTTTCACCCCTCATTAATCTTAACCCCGAGATCTTCCAGTATAATGTTGGTCGAAACAGGTTCTTTAAATAAAAACCATTATCGAAATTTGGTAGCAGTCTTTGATCTAACGGCACATATGTCGGGTACCATAATCAGCGTGTTATGAAAGTATTATTTGGCAATCGTCTCTTACTGATCACCGTGGTTCTTGGTTTGCTGGTCTTGAGTTTCACCATTCCGGCGTTGGCTGCGCCGAAAGCACAGCAAACCGTATTCCCCACGCCTACGCCTGGACCGGATGGGCGCATCATCTATATCGTACAACCTGGCGACACATTGTGGCGCGTCTCCGCCATCACGGGCGTCCCGCTTGATGAACTGCGCGGGTTGAATAACCTGGGAGCTGACGAACCGATCTTCGAGGGCCAGGAATTGCTGATCGGTTTTGGTGGTCCTGCAGAGGTCACCCCCACACCCGGTCCCAGACCGACAGCAGCACCGGACCAGCCCACCCCAACAGCAGAAACAGGATCCGGCACCTTGTGCGTGATCGTCTATGATGACGCCAATGGTGATTCCTTACGCCAGGAAGAGGAAGCCTCTGTCCCGGGCGCAGCGGTGAGCGTGACTGACCGCACCGGGGAGGTGTCCATCACGGCGGACTCTCAGCCTGGACTTGAACACGATTGTTTCGAAGAACTACCCCAGGGAGATTACAATATATCCGTCGCTGTGCCGGACGGCTACAACCCCACCACGGTGATGAACTACGCCCTGGTGCTGGAGCCCGGTACCGAGACTTACCTGGATTTCGGTATCCAGGCAAACTCTGAGACTACCGCGGAAGCCCCACCACCAACCGGCGGAGGGAATTCTCCCATGCTGGGGATCTTAGGCGGTTTACTACTGGTCGGCGGCATCCTCTTGGGTGTAGTTGCTTTCTTGATGGGCAGGCGGGGGCGAGGGGCACCACCGGTGGAGGAGTGAGGGAGACCAGGGGATAGGGGGCTGGGGGATTGGATATTAGATAAAGATGGTGGTGGTGAGGAGGGAAAAAAGATGGGGCAAGACTATATAAAACTAAAATGCCCATCCTGTGGGGCATCACTGAAGCTTAAGAAAGAAGCTGTTACCCATTATTGCCCACGCTGCGGGTCTAAGAACGTGTCCCCAGGAAGTGAGAGTAAAATATCATCCGAACCCTCGATACAGTTTTCGGAGCAAGTTTATAACAGTGTGGATAAGGCTGAATCAGAGCTGGCGATAAAACGATTATCAAATGAGATTGATGAACTCAAGATAATTTATAGAAGGCATGTGTCAGGACCGAATATATTCAATATAATTATTGGAATCTCTGTTGTTTTTATGATTTTATCTATCAGTGTTTATATTATCGGATTAGTTACAAATAATGCAGGTTATGAGGCTTTTCCGTGTGTTGCATTCGGGATAATTTCGGGGTTCACTATCATTCTTTGAGCGTATCGATACGGACAAACTTATAACGTAGAACGGAATATGATTAACGATCAGATTAAACGGAAAAAGAAAGAAATTAAGCGCCATAAAAAAGATTGTGGGAAAATAAAGAGGGGGATTTTGCAGATCAAGCGCAGGAAGGATAGAATTTGCAGCGCTGATAGCCCGGCAGATCGAGTGTCAGCTTTCATTCGCCACACGGATGAGGTGCATTGACCAATTGAATCTGTGTGATTGGTCTAACAGTTTATACACATAGCGTTCCAGCCGCTTGTCGGCGTCCTTCACGGGCACAAGGCCCTAAGCTACACAAAAATAGAATCGTCGTCCTGCCGCTTATCGGTGTCTTTCACGGACACAAGGTCCTAGGTTACACAAAATTAGGATCGTAGTCCAGCCGCTTGTCGGCGTCTGATACGGGCACAAGGCCCTAAGCTACACAAAAATAGAATCGTCGTCCTGCCGTTTGTCGGTGTCTTTCACGGACACAAGGTCCTGGGTTACACAAAATTAGGATCGTCGTCCTGCCGTTTGTCGCCGTCTTTCACGGGCACAAGGTCCTGGGCTACAGGTGATGGGAGGCGATGTTAGACGGGCACAAAGCCCTATGCTACACGGGGTTTCAACAGTTATGTGTAAGAATCTCACACCGGACGGGTACCCGGATTCATGGTTCCCTAATGAACTTGGAAGCCTAATTTTGCCGCTCGGAGGTATAATTAAGGGGACGAAAAACTATCAGACTACACGACAATACGACTGAATAATGAAACGACTAACCGACTAAACGACCACACGACTAACATGGATATTGGCACCGTTCAAAACGTAGACATTGATGACCAGATGCGCGCTGCGTACCTGGATTACGCCATGAGCGTAATCGTATCGCGCGCCTTGCCGGATGCCCGCGACGGGCTCAAACCTGTCCACCGGCGTATCCTGTATGCCATGCACGACATGGGCATGCGCTCCAACACCCCCTACCGCAAGTCCGCCCGTATCGTCGGCGAAGTGCTGGGTAAGTACCACCCACACGGCGATTCTGCGGTGTATGACGCCATGGTGCGTATGGCGCAGGAATTCTCCATGCGCTACATTCTGGTGGATGGCCAAGGCAACTTCGGCTCGATCGACGGCGATGCACCCGCAGCGATGCGCTACACCGAAGCCCGCCTGGGACGGATGGCGGAAGAGAACCTGACAGACATCGAGCAGGACACGGTCGATTTCACCGATAACTTCGATGGTTCCTTACAGGAACCATCCGTACTGCCCGCTCGTCTGCCGAACTTACTTCTCAATGGCTCTGCGGGTATCGCCGTGG
>CAZIKS010000214.1:0-5943 GCA_964539795.1 uncultured Pirellulales bacterium | reverse complement strand
GCCGAAACCACCTCCCATATCGGGTACGATGACCCTGACATTCTCCGAGGGGAGATTAAAAGCGCGGGCCAAGTTCCCCTGGACTCTCTGTGGCCCATCGACGCCGGACCAGACGGTTAAGCTGCCGTTATTCCACTCGGCAGTTGCGGCACGCGGTTCCATAGGTGCGTGCTGGACGTAAGAGACTTCGTATGTTTCGCTGAGGAGCTTTTTTGCGTCGGCAAGGCCCTTTTCAACAGAGCCGGTGTTGTTCGAGCGTGAGCGGCGGCCTGTGCGGGCGTTTTTCTTTAGATGTGAAAAGAGGTCATTGGATGAGGGATGGGAAACAGTTTTCCAGGAAGCAGTTTTTGCGACGGCGGCAAGCGCCTTTTCGGCGAGAAAGGAGGTAGGGGCGGCGCATCCGACGAACTGACCATCGTGAACGACAACGACGTCTTTGATGGCGCGGGCTTGTGAAAGGTCGATTGATTCAAGGGCGGCTCCATAAGAAGGCGGTCTGAGGATTTTTCCGTAGAGCATATTCGGGCGGGTAATATCCGAAGGATAACGGTGTGCTCCAGTGACGATGTCCGAGTTGTTGGGGCGGGGGACGGGGGTACCGATGACCTGCCATTGGCTTACGGGCGTGAGGGCGACGTCGGGGTCGATTGACCGTTCGAAGGCTTCGGCGACGTTGGCTGATTTGGCCAGGTCTGCATAAGTTATTGTCCTGCTGGTTCTGGGGTTTGTAACAGCACCATTTTGCACGTTCAGGTCGGTAGTTTGAAGTTTCCACTGCTGTGCTGCGAGACGGGTGAGTATTTTTCGAGCGGTGGCGGCTCCTTTGCGGACGGCAGGGACTGTATATGGGGTTGTTCTGCTGCCGGCTGTTATACCATCATCGGGAACGAGGGCGGTATCGGCCATTACGAGTTGAATTCGGTCGTGGGGAACTCTTAATTCTTCGGCGGCTGCCTGTGTCAGCTGTGCTCTTGAGCCCTGTCCCTCCTCGACTTTACCGGTCATTACTGTGATTGTACCATCTTCATTGATGTGTAGTCTGGCAGCTACGGAGATTTGAGAGCTTCGGCCGGCACGCCGAGCGAGAGAGAGGTCTCCTGTGACGGTGATAAGCAGACCTGCACCGAGAAATTGTATAAATGAACGCCGACTCATTGTAAGCTGGGATGTCGGCTCATCGGCGAGGTCGGCTTGTTTTGATACGTTCTTTTTTTGCGAGATAACTTTGGTCATGAGCTATCACCTCTTCATAATTTCTGCGGCGCGTTTAACGGCTTTTATGATTTTCGTATATCCGTTGCATCGACACAGGTTGTCATTCATCTCAGAAGCAATCTGCTTTTCGGTGGGGTCGGGGGTTTTTTGGAGTAGAGCAACGGCCCTCATAATCATACCGCTGGTGCAGTAGCCGCACTGAATGGCACCTTCATCCAGGAAGGCCTGCTGGACGGGATGGAAGGTGTTACCTTTTGCCAATCCTTCGATGGTAGTGATATTTTTTTTGTCGGCCTGTGCCAGAGGAGTTGAACAAGAGAGGACATGTTTTCCATCCATAAGGACGGTACAGGCGCCGCAGCGGGCCTGGCCGCAACCGTACTTTGTTCCTGTCAGATTTAGGTCCTCCCTTAAGACGTCCAGAAGGGGGCGTGCGGCATCCGTGGTAACGGTTTGCTCTTTTCCATTGACCGTAAAGGTTACAGTAATGTCCATGTCCATCCTCCCGGAGATAAAAAAAAGAACAGGGCGACAGCCAAATTTAGTGAAGTAATTATAAGGCAGAAGGGGGTAGCGGTCAATTGCCGGAATAAAAAAAACAGCTTGCTTTATGTGCGGGGTTGTCGTTCAATATTGAGAGGAAATTAAGATTACAAGCTAAATACGGTAACTGCTGTGGAGATTAATAAGCAAATTCTGGAGTTCATCGATGAGGGCCATTGTTTTGCGGTTGCTTTAGTTCTTAAAACCGAAGGCTCTGCACCGCGCAAGGCTGGAACGAAGGCTGTCATCGAGGAGAGCGGCAAGATTTGGGGGACTCTGGGCGGCGGCAAGGTAGAGGCGGAGGCTCAGCGTCAGGCTGTTGAGGCATGCGGGTCAAAGAAACCGGTGGTTTTTGAGGTTAGCCTTTACGGAGAATCCAGAGATGAGGAGACGCCAATCTGCGGAGGAAGCATTCGCATCCTTATCGACCCGGCGGCTTTCAGGAATAGAGCCGCCTACGCAGAAAGCGTCCGGGCTTTGGAAGAACGACGGTGTGGGTTGCTGCTTACAAAAGTTAATTCAGGAAACAAGACCGATGTGGAGGTTCAATGGATTTCGGAGGAGGATGTCCGCGGGGATGGTAGTTTTCCAGACTCCGAGGAGCTTCTTGGGTGCCTGAAAAAGGAAAGGCCCGGTCTGCTAAAGAAGGAGTGCACGGAAAGCGGCGGATTTTCCGAGACTTTTATTGAGCCAGTGATACCCCGGCCGGTCTTGCTTATAATCGGCGGGGGGCATATAGGTCAGGCTTTGGCAAAGCATGCGGCTTTGGCCGGGTTTGAAATCGCAATCATCGAAAACAGGCAGGAGTATGCACAGGCGGAACTCTTTCCGGAAGGCACCTTGATATACTGCGGTGATATTTGTCAGGGGATATCGGATTTTTCCGTTAAAGAGGATACATATATTGTGATTGTAACCCGAGGTCATCGATATGATGCAGAAGCGCTTGAGAGGTTTATCGGCCGCGGCGCCGCTTATGTCGGGATGATAGGGAGCAAGCGAAAAGTGGCGATGATTCGTAAGAATTTTATCGAAAACGGCATCTGTACGGAAGCGGAATTTGACGAGGTTTTTACACCCATAGGACTGGATATCGGGGCGGAGACTGTTGAGGAAATAGCGGTGAGCATTTTGGCGGAGATGATAGCCGTCCGTCGAAATAAAGTTTCCGGTTGCAGGTGCGAGCAAAGGAGTATGCGATGATTTATGCAATTGTATTAGCTGCGGGCGGTTCGAGTCGAATGGGGGCTCAGAAACTTCTGCTACCCTTCGGCGGTAAAAAAGTCATAACTCATATCGTCGATGAACTTCTGTGCAGCAGGATTGACCAGGTGATTGTGGTGGTAGGTTCGGAGGGGGAGCTGGTTGAGAGAGAGCTTTCCGAGCGGTCGGTCGGCATTGTTGCAAATCCTGATTACAGTAGAGGTATGCTTTCTTCGGTACGGTGCGGGATAGAAGTTTTGCCTACGGAATGCAGTGCGGTTATGGCGGTTCTTGGCGACCAGCCGTCTATAAGCCGTGAATTGGTTGATGAAATGATCCTAACATTCGGCAAAACAGGCGGAGGTATTTTGGTTCCATGTTACCATGGAAAACACGGGCATCCGCTGTTGTTCATGGTAAAATACCGTGACGAGATTATGACGAGCTTCGATGAAACCGGCCTTCGGGGGCTTCTTATGTCGCACCCGAAGGAGGTCTTCGAAATGGAGGTTTTGAATTCTTCGGTGCTTTCAGATATTGACTCGCCAGAAGATTATCGACGTGAGACAGAGGATTTTGACGAGGAGTGTTAATGGGCGTAAAGTTTGGAGATGGAGCTATCCATAAGAGGGACGAATTTTGCAAATTAACAAGCTAAAAGGAGGCAAGAATGCGAATCTCAACATTATTTTTAGTTCCGCTGGTATTTTCGACAGTTTTCGGAGCGGTGGATTTTTCAGTTTACCCTGTGCCGCAGGAAATAGAGTTGACGGGAGAGAAGTTTGATTTAGAGGGTGCTGAAATTATTTTCTTCAACGGGCCGGATAAAGAAATGGCCGATTTGGCGGGTTATATTTCAGGTGAAGCGGCAAGCCGTTACCAGATACCATTAGTATGGCTGAAATCGGATAAAATGAGCGATGAAGGGCATAATATTGTTCTTGGACTTTTATCCGACCCTGAAATAACAGCCAGCCTGAATGCGGCTGGTATGCAGCGCAGCGAGGAATGGGAACAAACCGAGGCGTACCGGATTTCGGTGACAGGTTCAAGGGCGGTGATAGCGGGTCATGATTTGAAGGGGCTTTTTTACGGCATTCAGAGTTTTATCCAGTTGATTGAACCGACGGGACAGCGTGATGGTTACAGGGGCGGCGGATATGTTAAGGGTGTGCGAATTTCCGATAAGCCGCTGAAACCGATTCGGGGTGTTCATGTGTATCTGCCGGGGCAGGATGACATTGCGTTTTTCAAGAACTTCATCAAGACGATGGCACATTTCAAGATAAACACTATTGTTATTGAGGTTGGGGGCGGTATGCGTCTTGACAGGCATCCGGAAATCAATGTTGCCTGGGAGCATTTCTGCCGCTCTTTCTATGACATGGGCGACTTACATCTTCAGTACGGTGAACAGATACCTTTGGGGCCTAAAGGTCGGTTCCAGGCATCTGTTCATACAGAACTGGGGGGGTGGAGCTGGATCAGCAAGGCAGAGGTGAGGGACATCGTAGAATTCGCCAAAGGGCATTATATGAATGTTATACCTGAGATTCAGGGTCTCAGTCATACTTATTATTTGACTCTTGCGCATCGAGATATTGCGGAGATACCGGAAGCAACGTGGCCGGATTCGTACGACCCAACAAATCCAAAATCGTACGAGCTTTTGTTTGATGTTATTGACGAATACCTTGAAGTGTTTGAGCCGGAATATGTTCATATTGGTCATGATGAGTGGCGTGCCGGAGTGAAAGGCGATACGGGTAAATTATTTGCCGAAGATACTCTTAAAATGTACCGTTATCTCAAAAGCCGTGGTGTTAAGACAGTGATGTGGGCGGACCACTTTATCAAGGGACACAATAGAGACGGACACGGCAACCCAGAGCCTCCCGAAGGAGAGGTTGTCTGGTACAGGTCGCCTTCAACCGAAGGGGCTGCTGAGATAGTATCAGCGGAGGCAAAAGATATCATTATGTTCAACTGGTCGTGGGGTGTAACGCCAACGGCCATCGAACAGTTAAGAAAATACGGATGGCGGCAGATTCTCGGTAACTTTACCGGTTCGAGGAATTATGAACGATGGGCGGAGGAATTTTCACGTGAAGATATGCTCGGAGCGGAGATGTCGACGTGGTGCCTTGCCAATGAATTTTCTTTCGGGCAGAATGGAAATATACTGAACATGCTTTTCAGTCAGAACATAATCTGGTCTCAGCACACAGCCCGACCAGAGGAGCTTTACGAGAACCTTGCGGCACGGATACCGGAGGTTAGAGAAATGCTTTCGGGCAAGAAGTTGCCTTCGCTTGATTTTGTCAGGCGTAAGAGGCCCGGTTATGCGGCAGTTCCGGTTGACATATCCGGGAGGGGGAACTCAGGGAAAAAGGTGAGCGGAGAGGTTGATTTGAGTATGCTAAAGGCGGGGAGGATTAACTATAATAATCTGCCTTTTATCATCGGAGCAGGTGAAAAGCCGTTTGCGGCCGTACAAAAAGGTGTGGAGGTTCGTGATATTTCAGTTCAGTCCAATGCCGCAAGTATCCTGTTTTTGCATGTGAGTGCGGGTAAGGGCAGGAAAACAATTACGTATAATACCAATTATCCGGAAGATGCGGCGGAACTGATAGGTTACTACCGGATAAATTACGAGGACGGCTTTGTGGATACGGCGCCAATTCGTTACGGTCAGAATATCTCAGAATACGGAGGCAACTTCAGCAGCCAGTTGTACTTTGCGCATACCGTAAAAATCGCAGAAGACAAGAGCGGAGAGCCGGTGCTTGCATACGCCTATGAATGGGTGAGCGCAAGACCCAATCGGCAGATACGCTCAGTTGATGTTGTTGGAGTGGATTCCAAGTCGGGAGCTTATCCAGTTGTGCTGGCTGTTACGGTCCTGAAACCACCATTCAAAGAATAGTTGTAAACTCTTACTATAAGTGGCGGTTTGCGGACATAGGCGGGAAAAGCCGAAGT
>CAZIKS010000213.1:0-6060 GCA_964539795.1 uncultured Pirellulales bacterium | reverse complement strand
CCGATAGCGCTACTGATGTGAGCATTGATGCTGATTTAAGCTGGAGCGCAGGCTCAGGTGCGACAAGTCACGACGTATATTTCGGAACTTCCAGCCCCGGCGCTTTCCAGGGCAACCAGACCGCTACAACCTATGAGCCCGGGACAATGGCCAACGATACGGCCTACTATTGGCGTATAGATGAGGTTAATGCAGAAGGCACGACCACAGGTGCAGTCTGGAGTTTTACAACCGAAACAGCCGGTGGTCCTGATGCATTCCTGCAGGACAGCGGCGCCGATGGTATCGTATCTATGGAAGCCGAGAACTACGATGACAATACATCGCAGGGCGGATTCGACTGGACATTTGTAACGAGTCCCGGCGGATATACCAACACCGGTGCGATGGAGTCCGCTCCCAACAGCGGTACCAATAATGATACTGGCTATGCAGCCAACAGTCCGCGGCTGGACTTCCAGGTGGACTTTGTCAAGACAGGCACGCATTATATCTGGGTGCGCGGCTATGGCGCCAGCGGCTCCGATGACTCTTGTCACGCAGGTCTTGACGGCCAGGAGATCGCTACCTGCGACCGCATCAACAGTTTCACCGCCAGCTACACCTGGCATAAGGACACGATGGATGGTGTCGATGCGACCTTCGATGTTGCTTCGACAGGAGTCCACACGGTGAATATATGGATGCGTGAGGACGGCTTTATTGTTGATAAGATTGTACTGACGACCAATGCCAGCTACACCCCGACGGGTGACGGCCCTGCCGAAAGTCCGCGCGGCGCACAGCCGCCGGGGCAGGCGAATAGTCCCGACCCGGCTGACAGCGCAACAGATGTGAGTGTTGATGCTGATTTGAGTTGGACAGCCGGAACAGGCACCACATCGCGCGATGTTTACTTCGGCACTTCCAGTCCGGGCGCCTTCCAGGGCAACCAGACAACCACGACCTTTGACCCCGGCACGCTCAGCTACGATGTTACCTACTACTGGCGTATCGACGAAGTCAATGCCGGAGGTACAACCACCGGTGTAGTTTGGAGCTTTACAACCGAAGCCGCCCCGACCCCTCCGGGCCAGGCGACTAATCCGGACCCGGCCGACAGCGCCGCCGATGTAAGCATTACGGCTGATTTAAGTTGGACGGCGGGTACTGATTCGACCTCAAGCGCTGTTTACTTCGGCACCAGTAGTCCCGGTGCTTTCCAGGGCAACCAGACGGCAACGACGTTTGACCCCGGCGCTCTGGGTTACGACACGACCTACTACTGGCGCATCAATGAAATCAATACCGGCGGCACAACCACAGGTAATGTCTGGAGCTTTACGACAGCAGCGGCTCCGGCATACGAATGTGATAACTGGCAGAGTCTGCATCCGGAATGGATATTCTGTGATGATTTTGAAAGCACAGACCCGATGGTAGGAACCGGCAGATACTTCGAATACGATGATGACGGCGGTGAATTTGTACCTGTTGCCGGTATCGGTGTTGATAATTCCAGGGCATTGAGGGTAATCTGGCAGACCGCTGAGACAGAAGCAGGCAACCTCAAACTTGGTTTCGGCAGAAATCCGAGCGGTTATATGGACAAGGGCATCCGCAATACCGAGGACTTCAGGGATGTTTATTACAGGTTCTATATGAAGATGGATGACGGTTGGCAGGGCAATCCTTCTAAACTCTCAAGAACAACCGTTATCGCCGCTTCTGACTGGTCGCAGGCGATGATAGCCCATCACTGGGGTAGCGGCACCTATTACCTTGCTATCGACCCGGTGAGCTGTGTGGATGCAAGCAGCCAGGTGGTGTGTGTAGGCTACAATGACTTTGACAATTTTGAATGGCTTGGGGCACAGACCGGAACCACACCTATCTTTGACTCCGACAATGATGACATCTGGCATTATATAGAGCACCATGTTAAACTCAACGACCCCGGACAGTCTAACGGTGTAACAGAAGTCTGGATAGATGGTTCCCTTGATGCAAGGCGAGATAATCTTGATTTTGTAACTTCTTACACAGATTATGCCATAAACGCCATCTTCCTTGAACATTCCTGGGGCGCCGGTTCTCCGCAGCTTCAGGAGCGTTACATAGATAGTTTTGTAGTTTCAACCCAGCCGATTGGCGAATGGACCGGCGGCGGGCCAACGCCTCCGGGACAGGCTTCCAATCCAAGCCCGGCTGACAGCGCTACAGATGTAGCTGTTGATGCTGATTTAAGCTGGACAGTCGGCACAGGTTCCACTTCGAGTGATGTTTACTTCGGCACGACCAGTCCCGGCACTTTCCAGGGCAACCAGACGGCAACGACTTTCGACCCCGGTACAATGACCAATGATACGACCTATTACTGGCGGATTGACGAGGTAAATGCCGAAGGTACGACAACCGGTACCGTCTGGAGCTTTACTACCATCGTTGCAGCCCCCGGCCAGGCATCCAGTCCAAGCCCTGCTGACAGCGCTGCTAATGTAGCTGTAGATGCCGACCTTAGCTGGACGGCCGGTTCAGGTGCCGCATCTCACGACGTGTATTTTGGCACTTCCAGTCCCGGCACATTCCAGGGCAACCAGGCCGCTACTACTTTCGATACCGGCACAATGGCCAACGATACGACTTACTACTGGCGGATTGACGAGGTAAATGCCGGCGGTACGACAACCGGTACAGTCTGGAGCTTTACAACCATCGTCGCAGCCCCAGGCCCGGCTGTTAATCCAAGCCCGGGCAATGGCGCGACAGATGTAGCTGTTAACGCCGACCTTAGCTGGACTGCCGGCTCCGGTGCGGCAAGCCACGATGTGTACTTCGGTACTTCCAGCCCCGGCGCATTCCAGGGCAACCAGGCAGCGACTACTTTCGATACCGGCACAATGGCCAACGATACGACCTACTACTGGCGGATTGACGAGGTCAATGCAGGTGGAACAACCACAGGTACCGTCTGGAACTTTACAACCATTGTTGCGGCCCCCGGCCCGGCAAGCAGTCCGAGTCCTGGCAACGGTGCAACAGATGTAGCTGTTAACGCCGACCTTAGCTGGACTGCCGGCTCCGGTGCGGCAAGCCACGATGTGTACTTCGGTACTTCCAGCCCCGGCGCATTCCAGGGTAACCAGGCAGCAACAACATTTGACCCGGGTACAATGGCTTATGATACGACCTATTACTGGCGGGTCGATGAAATCAATGCCGGCGGAACGACAGCAGGTACGGTCTGGAACTTTACAACAGAATCGGCCCCGCTTCCGCCTCCAGGTCAGGCGAGCAATCCGAGCCCGGCCGACAGCGCTACGGATGTAGGTATTGGCGCTGATTTAAGCTGGACGGCAGGCTCCGATGCTACCAGCCATGAGGTTTACTTAGGCACCACCAGCCCAGGCACGTTCCAGGGCAACCAGACGGCTGTTACATTTGAGCCCGGTACGATGGACAACGACACGATTTACTACTGGCGGATTGATGAAATCAATGCCAGCGGCACAACCACCGGCGTTGTCTGGAGTTTCACAACGGTAACAGCCGGCGGACAGGTAGTCGAGGAATTCGGCGATGCAACCAATACCGATTACCCCGGTACGATTGAAGATACCTATGTGAACGCAGGTGATCCTAATGGAAACAGGTCAACAGTTATTCAATTGAAGACCTATACCTGGCCGACCGATAATGTCGCCAATTTGATCATTATTAAATGGGACCTTTCGGATTTACCGACTGATTCTTTAATTGTTGAAGCGACATTATCTCTATATCAGGATACAACAGGTGGTGACGCTGTTTATGATATGGGTGTACATAAGATCATCAATGTTAATCCGGTTATTACAGCTTTAACATGGAGTACTTATGACGGCGTAAATAGCTGGACAGGAGGTTCTGACGGAGGACAAAGCGATATTGCTGCTGCTGAAGATACTCCAGCAGTTAATAATACCATTAATGAATACAAAGCCTGGAGTGTAACCGGTATGGTAGCCGATTGGGTGAGTACTCCTGCGAGCAACTATGGTATGCTGGTGAATGCTGACGATGTGGCAAGTGCCGATAGCCATAGACTTTTCGCTTCAACTGAAGCTGCTGATGCATCTACACGGCCTAAGTTAATCGTAACATATATCGCCGGTTCTCCCGGCCAGGCGAGCAGCCCAAGTCCTTCAGACAGCGCAACAGATGTTGCCGTAGATGCAGATTTAAGCTGGACTGCCGGCTCCGGCGCCGATTCGCACGATGTCTATTTCGGCACAACCAGCCCCGGCGCCTTCCAGGGCAACCAGACGGCCACCACATTCGATACCGGTTCGATGTCTAACGATACTACCTATTACTGGCGTATCGACGAGGTCAACACCGCCGGCACGACTACAGGTACTGTCTGGAGCTTTACAACCATAGTTGCAGCCCCAGGTCAGGCGAGCAGTCCAAGCCCTGCTGATAGCGCTACAGATGTGGATATTGATGCCGACTTAAGCTGGACGGCAGGTTCAGGCTCAACTTCGAGTGATGTTTACTTCGGCACCACCAGCCCCGGCACGTTCCAGGGCAACCAGACCGCAACGACCTTTGAGCTCGGCACAATGGGTTATGATACGACCTACTACTGGCGTATCGATGAAATAAATGTCGGCGGCACGACAGTCGGTGTAGTCTGGAACTTGACAACCGAAGCTGCTCCGCCGCCGCTTCCGGGTCAGGCGGGTAATCCAAGCCCGGCTGACAGCGCTACCGATGTGGCGGTTAGTTCTGATTTGAGCTGGACAGCCGGCTCCGATGCCACCAGTCACGATGTTTACTTCGGCACCGCCAGTCCCGGCACGTTCCAGGGCAACCAAACGACAACGACTTTTGACACGGGCATAATGGCCAACGATACAACCTATTACTGGCGTATCGACGAAATCAACGCTACCGGCACAACCACCGGTAACGTTTGGAGCTTTACAACGATAGTGAGTGCAGGCGACGAGATTATCGGCTGGTGGGAGATGGATGACGCCGCAGGAGGTACCGCTGCCGATTCAAGTACGTATGGCAACGATGGTACACTCGTTGGACCCCCAGCCTGGACGGATGACGCCGAACGCGGATGGTGCCTCGACTTCAGCGGCGACGACAACTATGTCACGATACCAAATGAATCAGACTACGACCTTACAGGAAATATCACGGTAACGGCATGGATGAAGGCAAGCTACGTTAGTTGGAGAAATTTCTCAACCATCATCGCCAAGGGTCAGGATGGCAGTGGCGGCTGGGCGCTGCATAAGGCGAGCAGGGACAACGCAATGAGTTTCTATGTTAACGTCTCAGGTATGCCATGGGATGGGATTCAAGCGGGCGTAGGCGTTTTTGATAACCAGTGGCATCACGTTGCAGGCGTATATGACGGTTCAAATGCGTATATATACATAGATGGCGGCCTCGATTCTAATTCGGTGACCTGTTCGGGCAATATGGCAACCAACGACTGGGATGTATATATCGGTGAGAATTCTCAATCGCTCGATGGCGGCAGCAACGCACGCGAATGGAATGGTCTCATCGACGATGTTCGAGTTTACAATTACGCCTTAAGTCAAAGTGAGGTCAATGACATCTATACAGGCGGCGCTCCGACGCTTCCGGGCCAGGCAAGTAATCCGAGCCCAGCTGACAGCGCAACCGATGTAAGCATTAATACTGATTTAAGCTGGACAGCAGGTACTGACTCGACCTCAAGCGATGTGTACTTCGGCACTTCCAGTCCCGGGGCCTTCCAGGGCAACCAGACCGCTTCAACGTTTGACCCGGGCACGATGTCCAACGATACTACCTACTACTGGCGTATCGACGAAATCAACGTCGCCGGAACAACAACCGGCAACGTCTGGAGCTTTACCACAATAGTAGCAGCGCCCGGCCAGGCGAGCAGTCCCAGCCCGGCTGACAGCGCAACAGATGTAAGTATTGATGCCGACCTGAGTTGGACAGCCGGCTCAGGTGCAACAAGCCGTGATGTTTACTTCGGCACAAGCAGTCCGGGCGCCTTCCAGGGCAATCAGACCGCAACGACTT
>CAZIKS010000212.1:0-6111 GCA_964539795.1 uncultured Pirellulales bacterium | reverse complement strand
CCGTGTTCTTGTATTCGGCGATGACGGTCATCCGGATATGTGCAACGCCGTGCTTGATATAACGGGGGATTGCCGTGATGAGGTTGTTGTCTGGGACCCTAATGAAATATGGGTCTATACGCAGGATGACAGTCCCAAAAAGGGAAGACTTTATAAACCTGTGAGAAATCCCTTATATAACTATTCGAACTATCAGGCGACGGTTTCACTTCCGGGGTGGTCCGAGTAGTGTGACGAGGGACCAGGGTTTATGGATGATTAGTTATCAAATGAGGGTGTAATTTTCCCAATTCGCAAATTCTTAGGCTGTGGCTATTCTGAGAGATTATATGCGGCGGATGCACTAAACTCATCTGTAACATCTTCGTACCAGGGAGCCAGTACCGGCGCCACCCGATATGAATCGATGAGCTTTTCGACAGAGGTATGAACCGGTTTAATTTTGAGTATACTACAAAACAAGGAAAACACGACTATGAAAAAAACTACCTTCCGCATCATTTTTCCTTTCAAAAAGACTTTTATAGTTTAGTTAACACTTACAACTGTATAAGCCATTTACGAAAGAAGCCATTTAATAAATCCCCATTCCTGAATTGTAAGTTTTATTATAGCACAAACGCCGTTTTGATTCAATCAAGAAACAGTAAAAACAGCGATTAAGAAGTGATTCGGTGCGATTGGGTAAAGAGAGGGGAGATTTTATGGGGCGTTGCGGGAATTTTTTTTGAAGTAAAAATTGGATAGGGATTGCGGTTTTTCACAAGCCGGCACGAAAGATTAGAATTTATAAAAGGTATGAGCAGTGAAAAGTGGATGTGAAAACCGGGGAGAGGGCGGTTGTTTAAATCATCTTGCAAAGTAGGGGGGAGTTTGTAATATATCGCTATGCACAAATTTCTTAATAAGATTATATGCGGTGACTGTATAGAGGTCTTAGGGAAGATTGGCAAGCCGTTTGCGGATATGATTTTTGCGGACCCGCCGTTCAATATCGGCTACAAATACGATAAGTATCACGATAAGGTCAAAAAGAAAAATTATATCGCCTGGACGAAAGACTGGATGGCGGCGTGCAAGGGGGTATTAAAGCCGGGAGGTTCGTTTTATATCGCAATAGGGGATGAGTATGCGGCGAATGTGAAGGTCACAGCGGACGAGTTCGGGCTTTTTATGCGGAACTGGATAATATGGCATTACACGTTTGGCCAGCAGATGAAGAATAAATTCGCCCGTTCTCATACGCATATATTTTACTTCGTCAACGACGAAAGAGATTTCACTTTTAATGATTACGCGGTGCGGGTACCATCGGACAGGCAGCTGGTTTATAACGACAGGCGAGCTAATTTGCGAGGGAAGATGCCGGACGACGTCTGGGGGGAATTTCCACGAGTTTGCGGTACTTTCAAGGAGCGGGCGGGGTGGCATCCGTGCCAGATGCCGGAGAGCCTTCTTAAGAGGATAATAGCGGTCAGCTCCAACCCCGGGGACTGCGTTCTGGATCCTTTCAGCGGTTCGGGTACAACGGCGGCGGCGGCTTATATATCGGGTAGAAATTACGTCGGTATTGAAATATCCGAAGAATACGCAGCAAAGGCCGAAAAGCGGCTGGGTGAATTGAAAAAGGAGCGGCACAGCGGTGGTAAATTTGACAGAGCGGAGTTGAATGAACTTGAGCGGCTTGTTCGTGATATGGAAAAAGGGGCCAAAGAGATTGCTGGGGATAAAAAACTTTTGAGGCTTTTTGCGAACCAGTTTGCGGTGAGGATGAATAACGAGAAAGAGTACAGCGAGGAGAAGATATTGGCGGCTTTAGAGGGAGGAGGCTTTTGAAAAGCGAACGCGTGAAAAAGATTCTTCATTTTTGTCTTCCGTTTTTAGTAAGTGCGGTGATTTTGACATTAATTCAGCCGCCATTTAGCTTGTCTTTTTTGGCGTGGTTTGCGTGGGTTCCTTTTATTTTGGCGTGTTCGCCGGAAGTGAAGGGGCGGCATATATTCATCACAGCTTACGTGGTATCACTTTTTTACTGGCTGGGGAATTTGTACTGGATTGCGCCGGTTACGCTTAGCGGGTGGATAGCTTTTTGTCTTTATACGGCTTTGCTGTGGCCGTTACTCGGTCTTTGCGTGCGATTTTGCAGGGCGAGCAAGCTGCCGTTATTTATCTCAGCGGCGGTACTTGTTGTCGGCGCCGAACGCTTGCAGGGGCTTTTTTTAGGCGGGTTTTTCTGGCGTCATCTTTCTCACAGCCAGTATGCCAATATCAGTCTTATCCAGATATCGGACGTATTCGGTGCGGCAGGGGTTTCCTTTGTTGTGGCGATGGTGAACGGATTGACAGCAGAATTGATAATTTCGTGGCGGGAGAAGAAAATATTCACAAGGGGGAATTATTTTAAGGCGAGTGTGGTGTGCGCTGCGGTGGCGGGGACGATTCTTTACGGGCGATGGAGAATAAGTCAGTCGGGAGAATTTATCGAGAGCGGGCCTATGGTGGGAGCAGTGCAGACAAATATACCTCAATCGGTGAAGATATCATCGGAGGCCGATGATGTGCGGATGATATTCGAAGAGCTGGTTCTGAACAGCGGTGCAGCTTTCGAGGCGGGAGCGAAGCTGACGGTTTGGCCGGAAACAATGGTGCAGGCGATTCTGGATGAGAGGGTGCAGCGGTTTCTGGATACTTCGCATTATTACAAGTTTTTTGACGAGAGGCTGAAGGAGCATTCGCGAGGGAGGGGTTTTGTTCTTGTTGGGGCGTATGGGGGGACGGTAGAGTTCGGAGAGGATTTGTCGATTGATTTGACTTCGAGGTATAACTCGGCGTTTCTTTATCGGCCTGACGGGCAGCAGGAGAGGAGTCAATATAACAAGATTCACCTTGTGCCTTTCGGGGAGGTAGTGCCGTTTAAGAAGAGCATACCGTGGCTTTATAAGCTGTTGATGAAATTTACACCTTATGATTACGATTATTCACTTGATTACGGTGAAGAATACACGGTTTTTGAGATGGCGGGGAGAGGAGGTGATGGCGAACAAATTTACCGTTTCGGCGTATTGATATGTTATGAAGACGCTGTTCCCCTGATTGGGCGGAGATTTGCGTTAGACGAGCAGGTGGGTAAAAAAGTCGATTGGCTTGTTAATATAAGCAACGATGGTTGGTTCGTGAAATTCAAGGAGGGAAGAGTTTGCCCAAGTACCGAGTTAAGCCAGCATACGGCTGTGTGCATTTTCCGGGCGGTTGAGAACCGAGTTGCGGTGGTTCGCAGCGTCAATACGGGTATAAGCTGCCTAATAGACAGCGAAGGGCGGGTTAAAGACGGATTTTCGGGCGGCAACCTGCCGGGTGAGGCGATGGAACGGCAAGGAATGGCTGGATGGTTTGTCGATAAAGTGCCGATAGATAGAAGGATAACGGTATTTAGTAAATACGGGCAATGGCTTGATTCAAGTTGTGCATTTGTTTTTGTTCTGTTTGTAATATTACCGCTTTTTAATCGATATTACCGGACGTTGGTGATAAGAAGTTTGAAGAGCCGGGGAAAGCCAAATGGAAGAAGTTTTGGCTAATAGAGATAGTTCAAGTTTCACGTTTCGAGATTTAATAACCTGCCTGTTAATTTTTACGTTGTGCTTATTTTTTGGCTTTGGGTGCAATGGAACTTTAGAGACGTTCGGCGGGGGGGGCGGGGAGGTCAAGACTGGCAGCAACAGGGCCGAAGCTCTTGGGATTATTCAGGAGGGTTTGTCTGATTCAGAGCCTCAAGTAAGGGCCCAAGCTATTGAAGTTGTTGCTGATGTGGGCCTGGTGGAATTGATGCCGAAGGTTCAGCGTCTGCTAAAAGATGATTTTGTTCCGGTTCGTTTTGCTGCTGCGGTTGCAGCGGGTGATGTAGAATATTATCTTGCGAGAGAATCTATAAGAGTATTGCGAAGAGACCCGGATGAAAATGTTCGTATAGCGGCTGCTTATGCACTGGTGAGACTTGGGAGTTCGGCTGAAGTTGACAGTTTGCGAAAAGCAGCGAGCAGTGCAGACCAGACAGTTCGTGCCAATGCCGTTTGGCTGATAGGTAAAAGCGGCGATAAAGTATCGCTTGATTTGTTGTATTGGGCGAAAAACTCGGAGGATTCAGAGTTGAAAGTAAGTTTTCAGGCGGCCGAGGCCATAGCTCGACTCGGTGATGGGCGGATATATACGAAACTGTGGACGATGCTTATAAGTAAATATATTGACTACAGGATAACGGGCATCAAGGCTATGGGTGCTTTGGGTAGCCGAGAGGCGAAAAATGCACTTATTACGATGCTGGATGACGAGGTTTTGGAGGTTCGATTGAGCGCGGCGGAGCAGCTTGGTATGCTTGGCGATACTTCGGGTGAGGCAGAAGTGCTTGACGTTTTTACACAGGAACTGACGGCAGGCCTTGATGACAAGGGGGCCGAACAAGTAAAGGTGCTGACGGCACTTGCGATAGGTCAAATCGGTACAGAACGCCTTGTAATCGAGCTTCCGGGGCTTTTAAGAGACAGGTCAAAATTCGTCCGTATAGCGGCTGCGAAGGCGGTTTTTCAGTTGCAAAAGGGAAAATAAAGTTCCCTGTTTAACGTTTAAGGGTGTATTTAGTTACGCTAAATTGCCAACTTACGCTAAATTGCCAAAAATAACTTGACCTTTTCAGGTTTTTAGCTTAAAATAATGTTGCTTTAGACGATATTATAATGCCGTGGGTTTTTAGCGGTGTGGGCAAAGGTGGTTTTTAGTCAATACTGAAAGGAGCAAATCTTGAGTAAACTTACAAAGATTTTGATAGTCCTGCTGGCAGTATCCTCGATAGTTCTTAGTGCGATAGTTGTGGTTTATGTAGCCAATGCCGATAATTACAGGCGTAAAAGCGATACTCTTCAGAGTCAGTACAATGCGGCGGTTGAAAGAGAAAAAGAAGCTAAAAGGGAATTGGAGGACAGAAAGAAGAAATACCAGCAGCAGGAAGACGCTCTTAATAATAAAATGGCATCGCTTCAGGCGGAATATATTCAATTAGAGACTAAGCTAAAGGATGCAGAGCGGGAAAAGGCGGTTCTGCTGCAGAAGGTTGATAGCTGGACGAGTATAACAAAAGACTTTTATGCTACTAACGACAAACAGGGACAATTGCTTAATAATACTCTTGAAGAGCTGAAGAAAGCGCAGGCAGAGAAAATCCAGACGACCAAAGAGCTCAATGAGACATCAAATACATTGATTGAGAAGATGGCGATAATCGAGACGCTGGAGGCGGAAAAACGGCGTTTGATAGAAGCAAAGGCCGAGTTGCAAAGCCAAGTGGACAAATACCTTCAGCCTATAGGCAGGAGGGTTGAGGCCCCTGTACCGGTTACCCCGGAGAGGACGCGGGTTTTACCGGTAATGCCGCGTACAAAGGATATTGGTTTGAAGGGGCTGGTTAAAGAAGTTGACCTGAAGAATTCTCTTGCCCGGATATCGCTCGGTTCGGCGGATGGAGTTAAGGACCAAATGACGTTCCACGTTACGCGTGGTGACGAATTTATTTGTGATATTGTGATAATAGACGTTGACGCCGAGGAGTCGGTAGGTATTCTGAAGCTTGTTCAGCAGCCGCCAAAGGCCAATGACAGCGTCTCGACTAATTTTTAAGATTTTTTTGTAAAGCAGCCATTTGATGAGGCAAACAGTGAATAAATGACAAGTTAAGAGTTACTATTTGAGGTCGATATATGAGTCCCAATGGGCAAGTTCAGGGCGGGAAAGTGGTTCCGGCAGATAATATTTACACGGCACTTCTCGCACTGGCTTTTTTTGTAGTGCTTGCCGCTGCCATATTTGTGGCCTATAAGTGCCAGTTTCAATACGAGACAATGTATAAAATTCCTGTAGCCAATTGACAATTGACTATTGACAAGGAAGGTTTATAGTATAAACTTTCAGTCAATTGAAAAATTGAGAAGGGAGTCCGAAGTGCTACTGGATATGATATTAGGCTTTTTTAGCATGGATATGGGTATCGACCTCGGTACGTGCACCACCCTTGTCTGTGTCCGCGGAAAAGGAATCGTCCTCAATGAACCATCTGTGGTGGCC
>CAZIKS010000211.1:0-6230 GCA_964539795.1 uncultured Pirellulales bacterium | reverse complement strand
TTTATTCAACAGAATCTTTTTGAAGCCGATATCAGCGAGGCTACTGTTGTGATGCTGTACTTACTGCCGAGTGTGAATCTCAGACTGCGCCCGAAACTTTTTCATGATCTCAAACCCGGCACACGGATTGTGTCGCATGAACATTACATGGATGAATGGCTTCCTGACCGGAAATTGGAGCTGGAATCAGGCGGAAGGATCCACGATGTTTATTTCTGGATTCTCCCTGCAAATGTATCCGGGACATGGGAATGGACTATGTCTGCGGGTGATGAGGAACTGCAGTATACGCTGAACCTGAACCAGAAATTTCAGCAGGTTACCGGAGATCTTACCACTCGTGGAACAACTATTCAAATAAAAAATATAACACTCGAGGGAAACAGAATTCAATTTACTCTTGAGGATAACATCGGCAATCAATATGTAAATCATAACTTCGATGGATTGGTAGATGGTAATTCTATTGACGGCACATTACAGATAAAAACAAGAGCGAATTCACGTGAAAGCAGATGGTCAGCGAAACGTGATCCATCAACCAGTATCCCGTTAGATGACCGGCCATTACCATAACGTTGTACTATCGGACTGAAAATGATTTAAAGAGAGTATTAAGCACTTCGGGAAATATTTTTTCATGCAAAGGGTAATCCGTAAAATATACTGATATAATTATTCAAAAAGGGGAGAAGATAATGGATCAAAGAATAATCGACTTATACGGTGATTACACGAATGGATCACTGAACCGTCGTGAATTCTTCAACAAATTGGCTGTTATCGCTGGCAGTACTGCCGGAGCTTTTACAATGCTGTTGTTACTGGAAGAAAACTATGCTCAAGGCCAGGTTGTTCCGGAGGATGATTCCCGCCTTACTACAGGATACATTCAATATCCCGGTGAAACAGGCGAAATTCGTGCACATTTTGCACGGCCAAAAGGAGACGAAAAACTACCCGAAGTTATCGTGATCCACGAAAACAGTGGTCTGAATCCCCATATCGAAGATGTTGCCAGGCGCGTAGCTTTGGAGGGATTTCTGGCAATTGCTCCGGATGCCTTGTCACCGCTGGGGGGAACTCCGGAGGATTCCAATGAAGCCCGCTCACTCATGCAAAAACTCGACAGGCAATCGACGGTGAAAAATTTCGTTGCCGCGGTTCAATACTTAAAGACACATCCTCAATCGACCGGAAAGGTCGGAGTCATGGGATTCTGCTGGGGGGGAGGATTAACGAACCAGGTAGCAGTCAACGCTCCTGATTTAGCCGCCGCCGTTCCCTTTTACGGTGCGCAGCCGGCAGCTGAAGATGTCGCGAAGATTAAAGCTTCATTACTGCTCCATTATGCCGCCCGGAAATAACGTATAAATCCGTGGATGCCAGGCAAGTCGGCATTGAGGGCGTTTCACGTTACGGCAAGGCAGCGATTGTTGCCATAGCGTATGACCGGCGATTTGCCATAGGCTTCATCGGTTTCTCCGGTGAAGGTGGCGCCAGTCTTTACCGCCGCAATTGGGGCGAGCTTGTGGAAAACGTCGCTGCAGCAAATGAATATCATTGGATGGCCGGTAATTTCCTCAAATACGCCGGTCCGTTGAACTGGGACGATTTGCCCATTGACACTCACGAACTGGTCGCTCTGTGTGCCCCGCGTCCTGTTTTCATAAGCGGCGGCGCTACCGAAGGGGATGGATGGGTGGACGCCAAGGGCATGTTTCTGGCAGCGGCTGGAGCCGGACAAGTGTACACGCTCCTGGGCAAGAAGGATATGGGAACCACCGAGTTTCCGCCGATAGAGACCACGCTAACTGATGGTGATGTAGTTTTTCGCCAGCATAGCGGTGGGCACACATCGGGGCCGAACTGGCCAGTATTTCTGACGTTCGCCGAGCGCTACCTCAAGAGTCCGTCGCCGAGGTGAAATAATGGCTATGCTGAAGCCAATGAAAGCGGATAACTGTAAGGATACCTTCATAATAAAGATGATTTTTATATATAGTTCTTGATGAGAGTACAGGAGACCGGTTTCGGACGCAAAGTCACTGTTCCTGATTACTCTTCTTTTTTATTATTACGTCTGTTTAGTTTTTCCTGTGCTTGACCAAACAGAATTACCTCGGCACTTTCATCATGTGGATAAGCTTAATCATCTCGTCAGTAGCATTAATATTGGCATGCGCGGTTTTACCTGTCGACGGGATACGATACGCGGTACCGACTGGAAGCTTCCTGAGCAGCTTTCCGAAAAGCAACTCGATGTCGCCTTCGGTAGCGATCCAGATTTCCTCGACGCCTTTTTCATGGCTGTGAGGCTGGGCTATCGTCATCGCATCCAGTTTGACCTCGGTGAATGCACTGTACTGACACATACCGTTTTCTCGGGTGATCATCTCGCGATCAATATTAGCCCAATGGACACTCATGAATGGAGCTTCACCGCGGTTGTCAACTACTTCGAGTGTCTTATTCGGTGTGAATCCATTCGGGATTTTCTCACTTGCTACATAGAATGACATGTATTCGTTACCGTTGGCAGTGAGTTCGAAATCCAGCCCGGGTGTAAGGATAAACGCCATTCCCTTTTTCAGTTCAAGGGTTTTTGTGCCGGACGTTATCACACCGGTACCGGAGTTTACGACAAATGTTTGCTGAATACCGTCCAGTTCTCCCGCTATTGAGCGTGCAAAAGCGCCGGGTTCAATCGTAGCGTAGCTAATGGCCTCGGCATAAACGAGACACGCGCCGCGCCTGGTAGGATGCAGGTCGTCAGGACCTTCGAGGGAGGTAAGCATATCGCGGAACACCAGATTGCCGTGCATAATCCGCGGCATCGAGTCACGCCAGTTGCCCATGAACATGTCAATGTCGGGATCGACCGACGGATCAAACCTGCTCCCATCGAGCGCCCCAAATTCCTTACTTTCCCCCTTGACGGATTTCATCATGTGAATCATCTGAACAGGCTCGTCTCCCAGATTTATATTGGTGTGCGCAGTAAGTCCAGAAGGGGGAACCTTGTAAATGGTGCCTGCAGAACAACGACGAATCTGTTTCCCGAGTAAGAGCAACGATTCGCCTTTGACCATGATCCAGTTTTCCTCGACACCTTCTCCATGGCTGTGAGGTTGTGGAATGGTACGCGCGTCCATAGTAATAAGGCTCAGACCACCATAGTTCGCGACGCCGTTCTTGCTGTTGATGATCCCGTTGCCGATATGAGCCCAGTGCACACCGTACGTTTTATTGCCATTGAAACGGTTTGTCACCACGAGGTCAGTATTAGCTTTGAAATCAGCGGGAAGGGGCTCGGTAACCACATAGAAAGAGAGCAGTTCTTCTCCCGTACAGATAAGTTCAAAATCGAACTCCGGTGTAAGGATAAATCCCATACCTTCTTTGATGTCGTAGGATTGAGAGTTAGCCGTGATTTTTCCATTTCCGCCGGTTACGTAAAATACCTGTTGTTCGCCTTCTTTTGTCCTGCCGCTGGCGATTGCGCCGGGTTCAATCGTCGCGTAGCTTATCGCTGTCTGATAAATGAGTACGGCGCCTTTTTTTGTGGGATGCAGCGGGTCCGGGCCTTCGAGACCGGTCAGAACGTCACGAAACACCAGGTCGCCATACATCACACGGGGCATTGAATTGCTCCAGTGATTAATAAACATATCGATGTCAGGGTCTACTGCCGGGTCAAACTGTCTGGGATCCAGCGCACGGTAAGGATAGGGCTCCTGTGCGGAAGCTACAAAGGCATACAGCACTGTTACGAGAACGAACACCATAATTCTATTCATTTCTTACTCCTGTTTTGGGTTTTGTTTGAGTTTGGTCATCCAAAGAATCAAATCATAATTAATTGTTATTACAAGTAATTTAATAAATCAAAGACATATATACAAACACAACAAATAATACAAATATTGCGGACAGGTCACTCTCCATAAGATCCGGGGATATCATCAGTGAGTAAAATATAATGTCGGTATTCCTGAACTGATGGTCTGTTTTAACCACAGCACGCAGAAACAGACACTTGATTATCCTTAAATACCATCGTAAAAAAAATAAGAATTGTATATGCACCTACAACAAAAAAAGACTCAACCATAATTGGCTAAGTCCTTGTTATTTTTGGTGGAGCTAGTCGGGATCGAACCGACGACCTTCTGACTGCCAGTAAGGAGTGCAGGAAAAGCATAACTTAATAATTATCAATAACTTCAGCGTAACTGTATGCATTTACATTATTTACATTATTCCCAGCATTCACATCATTCACATAATAAAGCTTTTTATTCCAGCATTCGTAGAAAAATTAGTAACAAATCGTCAGAAAAGTCGTAACAAACATATTATCATAATACACTAATATTATTCAAAATTTTCGCTAAATTTAAGCTCCATATAATAAAACCTTTGAGAATTTTTATCCATCCATCGTCTTAGAACATTATAACTGGACCAGTTTTCGTGGGCAAGGTCAAATTTTAAAATCCAATAACTATATCAAGGCGACATACTGTATAATTAACAGGCTGAATGTATTTCCTATGGTGTGGGCAATGACGGTGGGATATGCTCACGGGATTAAACGGGGATAATTTGAGAGTAATTTTTCTTGTGTTTTTCAAGGCAAAATAAGAAATCTAAAACTTGGTATGTAGAGTATTTTGTTGGCGATAAACTTCCCTGAAAACATATTTTTGCGCCCTAACGAGAGTCTGAGCTGCGAAGGGTTTAAGGGCACTTGATCTGCAAATGAGAAATTAACTCTTGATAGTACAAACCGAACTCAAAGAACCTGAGCCCTTCGTCAGCTCAAGACATTGTTAGGCAGCTATCCACAGGGTAATGGATGCCCACAGCATTCATACTCTTACTCTTTACGCTCTTCCTGCTCTTGGCCGATAGGTGCGCCAATCCGCATTACATGTCCATCTATATCCTCAACAAGCATTTCCCGCGCACCCCAAACTTTATCCGTGGGCGGCTGATTAATCTTAGCGCCCGCTGCTTTGTACTGTTCATGTAGTTTATCGACGTCGTCAACATCCTTGAGTGCATAATAGACCATAATTCCCCGCGGACCTTGTTCGTCCTCCGCAAGATGCACAGTCGCCTCACCCTTCCGAATCTCACCAAAAGTCTTGTTCTCCTCATCAGCAGGCCAGTCCATAATTTTCGTGAAGCCGAGCACAGTTGTATAATATTCAATGCTCTTCTCGACACTGGTAACACTCAATGTCGGCATAACATCTGTGAATGATTGCGGTTGATTGCTATTAAAAATAGCGTGCGAAATTTTCCATGAACCATCAAACTGTCTACGCAAAAGTAGCAAACCTTTGTTATTGGAGACACCTGACTCTTCACCTTCTTTTGCTTTCCATGTACCTTTTAAAGTTCCTCGTCTAAACGCCCAATCTCCAAATACTTGAACTTCATCAGCGGGATAAGTTATGTCGAAAATTTCTTCCTCGATATACTGATAAAAGTTACGTATTGCTTCTTTGCCATAAATTGTAGGTGCGTTTGGTGGCATGACTATAGCATCATCAGTATAGAGAGCCATCAACATATTGATATTATTTTCATTAAATGCCCTTTCAAAAAGGTTTTGAATGTTTTCTATTGCCTCAATATCAGATTCAGTATCAGAACTCTTGGTACAAGTTGATATCACTAAAATGGATATCACGAGAAAAAAAATAGGTAATCTTTTCATTTTTGCCTCCGTTTTAATTAATATTATATTTTTATAAGGTGTAAAATCCACCTTTGAATTTTCTAATTTTATTTTGTTTTTAATTTTTTATAGCCTAACGGGGCTGCGGATTGAGCTGCGGACGGTCGGATCGCTTGCGAGCCGAACCGACCGTCAGTTCCAACCGCATGATGGACGGCGCAGAGCGCTGGACAGCAGGCGGATGGAAGATCCGCAGCCCCGATGGAGCGGCGCGAAGCGTCCGCTCCATCTATAGTTTATATGGTTTCCGTATAATAACATTAGTCTGGCGAAAGTGCCGTATAAACCCCAATCGAAATAATTAATATTAATTGAATAAGCATTTTAATATCAACACGATATAATTCGGAGTAATTTTATCCGGGTATGTTATATGGTTTCCGTATAACACCCTTTACTAATTTAATGTTAATTTTGTATGATGCAATTGCTTTTTAATGGTGGAGCTAGTCGGGATCGAACCGACGACCTTCTGACT
>CAZIKS010000210.1:0-6256 GCA_964539795.1 uncultured Pirellulales bacterium | reverse complement strand
TTTTGGCAGCTTTAGATCCAGGTTTAACTTTACCTGTGACAGCTGTTTTTAATTTAGAGCCAGGATTTTCGCTTCTATATCTTTTGACTCCAGCCGAAGTCATTCCCGCCCCACTCTTGGTGGAGCGAAAATATTTTTTTGTCTTTGGTGGCTGCTTATCCTTAGCCATCGAAAAAAGTTGTTACATTATTAGCGACACTAGGAGCAAATTGTATAACACAACCTCTTCTAAATAATACACCATTATCGGGTATATAAGGTGCTAATTGATCTGCTGCTGCTTCTGTGCCAAAAATTACTTTTGCTTCTGTATTAGAAATTTGTTCAGTTGTAGTAGATATATCAGCATCTAAATACGTGATATTTCCAGCTGCTGCTTCTCCTATACCATTAAGACCTCTAACTCTTGTTCTTCCTCCAAAAATAATACCTGTCTGTACACTATCTAAAAGAAAACCAATTGTAATATTTCCTGTGATAGCTGCATTGACTGATAAAGAAGTTATAGTATTAAATTCAGCTGAGTCTAAGGTAACATTGGTACTTGCCGCTGGACCAGCGAAAGCCGTGTTAATACTAAGCCCTGAAGGGGATGTTCCTACAACAGTAAATTCTACATCACTGTTATCATCACCACTTCCGAATACAGTTATATTTCTTCCCATATTAGTTCCTGAAATAGTAGCCACGCCAGTAGTAACTAAATAACCATTTAAGATTAAAGCTCCAGCTCCAGCTGTCGTTTGAGCGTTACAGATAGCAGAGTTTGAAACAGTATTATTAGCTGCTTTCAAAACTTGAACAAATTTACTTTTTACGTCTGATACATTTGCCATTTTATCTCCTTTTCATGTGGGGGCTTTTACCCCCACTAATTAATATCTGTTACGCTGGTGACTCAGTGTAAGTTACATTTCGGTCTTGTGAACCCATGATGTAATCTAATGTTGTCACTCTAGTTCCTGTGGCATTACCTGATATGCTAGCAACACCTAATTTTAATAGAACTGTAGATGCTGGTATATTTGTAGTGCTAACTCCAGCAAACTTTCTATTAACATAAAACTCTACTTTGTCGGTTGTATTACCTTTAGTAAACTTAAAACCTAATGTTACAAAAGTATCATCAGTTAATGTTGATAAAGTTGTGTCTAAGGTTACAAGAGTTGCAGTATCAGCAGCTTCAGTTGCTCCGCCTATGACAGCTGAACCGTCAGTTAAGACAAAAGCGATTAAGTTGGATGAAGCAAACATATTTTCAGGATTTGTAGTAAAAGCTTCTGTTAATCCTACTATTATGTCTGATTGTGCTACAGTTGAGTTTTTAATTCTAGTTTCAACCCATAATGAGTCTCCAACAATTGATGGTGTAGAAAAAGTTTCTAATTTTTGTTGAATAGAAGCTCCATCATTGTCTGTAGTTGCAGTTGAAGTCAAAGTAAGCTCACCAGTGGCAGAATCGCCTACTGCAACAGCTGCTCCAGTATCTTTTACAATAGTGTATTTCAGTGTTTCATCAATTGCTCCGTCATCAAAATCATCCATATAATGAAATTGATCAGGCCACATTGATGTGTTTAAGTTTTGTAGTGATGGACGCTGTGCTGAAAATAACAGCGGTCCTTTAAAGTGTGTTCCAGCCATAGTAAACCTCCTTGGTTGTATAGACCTTTCGATACATAGTCTCTATACCGTCTGACAAGCTCAGTGTATGTATCTAAGTGTTAATGCTTGTATATATTGTTATAGAATAAAAAAAGGGCGCCGTAAAGCGCCCTTTAATAAATTATATATGATTACGCTTATGCACCTGGTGAGCCAAATACACAACGAGGATCTGAGAATCCAAAAGAATATCTCTCTCTCGCTTTATATCTAACATTACCAGTGTCAAAATCACCTTCCATAGATGTTCTAATTGGACTTCTTACAAAGTGCTTAAAGCCGTTAGGAACGTCTGTTTTGATGAAGAAAGCATCGATATCAGTTAAGTAGTTATTCACTGCATAACCTTCAGGAATCATACCCATATTCTTGATAGCATTAATGTCATTGTCAGCGGTACCAACTCTTAAAGTTGATTCCATTAATCTGTCAGCGACGAATTGTAATGCTGGTGGAATAATAAGTTTTCTTCCTGTAGCAGCAATTAATAAGCCTCTTTCGTCGATGAAAGCTGCAATATCAATTAATGACTGCTCTAAGGATGTTTCATTTAAGTCAGCTGGAACCGCTAATTCATTTCTTAATGGTCCACCGCCGATTGTTGGATGTGCTGTTGACAATAAAGCCACACCGTCACCACCAGGGAAAGCATTGTTAAAACCGTTGTTTAAAACGTTTGCGCCTTTCACCTGTTTAGTGTTTGCCATGGAACGAGCAAGTGCTTTTGTGTAACGAGCTGAGATTCTGTCATAAAGATTATCTTCGACAGCTTCTTCTGTTACTGCAAACGCAAGTGCGATTGTTTCATGTGTGTAACGAGCAGTGAAGGTTTCGTTTGCTGAATCGTAAACGATTGAGCTACCTTCAGGCTTTACTCTAGCATTAGCAAATCCTGATAACATTACTTCTTCTTCGAATGCACGATCAGAAGATTCTGTTTCAAAAATTTGTGCTGCTTGGTTGTCATAACGTGCGTACTCCAGGCCGAATAGTGCATTCAAACCTGGCTCTAACTCTTTAACGAGTTGACTTCTAGATATAGCCATAGTTTAACCTCCTATATTCCTGTTGAGTCTGATAAGGCATGTAAGTTAATCTTAACAACGATGTTTGCATTAGCGGTTGTGTAATCGCTATTTTCAACATCTCTGGAAAGTCTTACAACCCTTAAATTAGCGGCTGCATCTGTAGTAAAACTACTACCATCTAAAGCAACATTCGAGATACCATTAATGGTGCTTCCCGCTGAATATGTTGCGATGTTAGCATTACTTCCTACTTGTGCTTGACCGCCATTACTATCGTCAATTTTGACCTCAAACTGTTTGTTTGGATCATCAAAGACGTACGCTACGATATCGTCTGCTGCTATACTACCAGGGTAGTAATTGCTGAAAGTTGGTTTTTGAGTAGTTGGATCAGTATAAAAACAACCATTAAAAACGCCAATAAGTTCTGCACCAGCAGTAGAACCAATATCGATAGCTCCGTTAGCCACTAGGATAACGGGATCGCCTTGAAATAAAGCAGAGCCTTCGTTATTCGCAATGACGTATTCATTCGTACCACTTGAATTGTACGCTGAACCCATTTGCTGAATAGGACGGAGACCAAAGTTTCCACTCATATTTGCCATGTTCTTACTCCTTTAATTTACTTTAGTTATCAGATTTTTTATTTCTGTTGCCGCCTAAAGTTACATTGTTCTGCCTATCGACATTCATAGGCATTGATGGATGTTGTTCTCTTAAAGCATCTGTTTCCCAAGCTTCAGTTTGATCTTGAGTTTTTTTGTCGTAATAAGCATCACGCTCTTTTGCAGTTACTTCAGGCATTCTTGCTAATAGCAAGTCGCCTACACTAATGACACCCTTAAAGGTTTGGTTGGATCCTGAGTACATGCTGTATGCGGAATCAGGGTAAGCATCTGCTCTCACTAATTCCCATCCCTCACGTAATTTCGCATTAATGTTTTTTGAGTCGTCGACGCCATTAATACGCTCTCTTATCCAACGTTGCCTAAATCCATTAGGGCACGGCGGGGCATCTAATTGAGATGGTGGAGCCCAAGGCTTACGTGAAGCAGTGTTCTCCCTTGTTTGTGCACTTCTTGGTGTTTTCATTTTACTATCTTCTGTCATTCTATACTCCTATACATATTTAGCGTACTCAGATAAGGGAACCCCTAGCTTTTTCGCTATTTTCACCTGACTAGGAGTTAACCTGACAGATTTGTTGCGTCCTGTGGTTGCAGACCTTGTTGCAGAAGAAACAGGTTGGACGTAATCCTCTCTTCTATTTGCCTGATCCTCGGCTCTTGCCGAAGGAAACTTGTCACTAACTCTTTTAGTTAACTCATCATAGTATTCATCTGATTCAGTGTCAAATCCTTCTGCTACTAAACCACGATGTACTCTTTTGGCATGATCGGTCTTATCTATGTCTGTATTGAACCAAGAGTTCTTTTCAGCCCATGCGATAGCTTTCTGTGAAGGACGATTTTGCTGTTGTTGCATAGCAGCTTGATATTGAGCTTGTTGAGTATCAATCTCTTTTTGTGCTTCCTCGTATTCACGTTCTTTTTTAGTCTTAGTAACTCTAATTCTTTCAGATTCTAAGTCTAGTTTTGTTAAAGCTTGACGAGCCTCTTCTTCTCTATTGTAATCTCCAGCTTCTCTAGCTTGAATAAGATTCTGTCTAGCTAAATCAGAAGCCATTTTGTTTCTAATTTCGCTTTCAGACATATAGCCTTTGTCTACGTCAATATACTTTTTCTTGCTATCAGATAATTCCTTTTGCACATTTGTTGCATAATCAAGAGCAGCCTGTCTTTCTCTTTCGGCTTCTCTTAATTTAAAAGTTAGTTTATCTATTCTTTTTTTAACACCAGTTGAATAGTCTTCTAGCTCTTCTTTTTGTTGAATTGGAGCTTCTTCTTTTTTTGGTGATAAAGGTTCTACTTCGTTTGTCTTAACAGCTTCATATGGATCCGATTGGACAATATTCTCTTCTTTAGTTTCAATATTGACGTCTACAGCATCTCCTGAAGTGTCCATGTCTACCATCTTATCATCTTTGACAGTATTTATTTGTGCCTCTTGCATGGTTTAACCTCCCATGTTATACGGTTGATAAAATGTCCTCAGGATTATCAATGGTGCCTAATATTTCGTCATCATTCAATATCCTTACTTCCCCACCTTCTATTTTTAGTCTTGAACCAGCGTATCTTCCAAATACTACCCAGTCTCCTTGTTTACACCAAGAGCCACTTGGGAACTTATCTTTATCTTTGTAAGCATCGGGACCAGTCGCTAAGACCATAGCAACAGTAGTTGTAAGTTGTGAGTCTTCTACTGCTTTGTCAGTCAGTAAAACACCACCTTTAGTCTTTTGTTTTGCCCTAAAAGGTAAAACAAGGAGTCTCCACCCAGTTGGTTTAGGTAGTTTGTCCATTTCTTTTCTTTCAGTGTCTAAAAATTGCTCAGGATTATCAAATTTATCCATCACTTCTTTTGGCACTGTAAACGAGTTGTCAGTGTTAGTCATCAAATGTCTCCTCTTTTTCCAGCAGTCGAGAAATTTCCTGTTGGCATATGTCAAGCATATGTATCTTTCCTAGAATATACTTATAATCTTCAATTTTATCAACCCCTTGTGTCAAAGAATTCATTAAATCGCCTTTTAAAAGCTTTAATTCCTTTTGAACGTAATAAATAGTGTGATCAGACAAGGCAATTAATACCTGGTACCAGTTTTTGGTAAGTTTTATCGCCTGAAACGCCTTTTGTAACATACCATACAGATTCTTGACTAGAATATGTCGTATATGAAGCTTCCTTAACAGTGTTAAGACCTTTTTTCATGCCTTCTTGAACACTTTTTAAATAAAAGTCGTCACCAAAAATTACTCCACCCTTTTTTACTTTAGGATACCAATTTATAATGTCTTCTTCTACAGCTTCTAACTCATGAGCTCCATCAATCATCAAAGCATCTACAGAACCATCTTCAAAATAGTCTAATATAGCTTTATCATCTGATCTTCCTTTGTGTTGAATAACCATTTCTCTGTTTAAAAAGAATTTTAAATTTTCTTTAAACTCAGAAGAAAAATCACCCTTAGTTTTAAGATCAGCATGCTCACTTGAACCTTTAAATGTGTCTACTGAATGTATTTTTACATCAAGTTTTTCTGCATTAAAAAAGTTTGTTGCTAAGTATTTGGTAGATCTACCCATGAAAGATCCTATTTCTACAATAACAGATTTATCGGGTAGTTCAGTTGCTAGTTTGTCGTAAGCCTCGTGGTAATTAAACCAACCAGGGATCTTGTAATAGTCGTGCATCATTTTGATGTTCCTTTTTTTGTTGTCTTAATAATTTTTATATTATTATAAGTAATTTTCAAGCCCTGAGGTACAGGACCTTTTTTAGGAGGGATAGTTAAAGTTAATCTTTTACTCTTTTTCACTATTTATCTGTATTGATTTTCTTGACCTTGTCGAAGGATCTGATTCCAGCCATGCCCAATAGAGCCATGACAAGAGGGAATAGAGTGGCCATGTCCAGCTCAGGTAAAGGTGCATGT